>JAFQGO010000227.1:0-3086 GCA_017398225.1 Oscillospiraceae bacterium
ATTATTGCGACAACGATAAGCGCAATACCGATGATTATCGGAGTATTAAGGAAAACTGCATTTGAATCTTCCTCAACAAACGTAACGCCGAAGAACAGCATACTCATAAGAGCGGTAACTGCGCCCGAGCCGTTGCATATCGGGGATGAAATTGAAAGCTCGATATATCGAAGCCCCATATATCCCACCATCATCGAAATGATGTAAAACGCCGATGCCGGAAGATATGTAATAATGTCAGCAACAGAAATACTTACCCCGCCAAATACAACCTCATATATCGCGTGAATTCCCATAATGAGACCAACCGCAATACCAACCTTGTAATGGCTTAATTTGTCGTCTTGTTTTGAGCCGATTTTGCTGAAGATGTCAGAGCCGCTCCAGCACAGCATTGCAATAATTGCAATAATCCAGATACTCATTTTTCATTTCTCCTTTTTCGTTTTATAAATTTATAAATCCGCCGTCGATAAGCTTTTGCAACGACATCATTATTCCAAGCTTTGCGTTGTACCACGTAAGTCCGCCCTGGAAGAAAATCGTGTACGGCTCACGTATCGGCCCATCCGCCGAAAGCTCTATTGACGAGCCCTGAATGAACGCTCCTGCCGCCATAACAACCTCACAGTTATATCCCGGCATCGCATACGGCTCCGGAGTTACATAGCTGTCAACAGGTGCCGCCGCCTGAATTCCCTTACAGAATGCGACCATTCTGTCTCCGCTTCCAAGCTCGACCGCCTGAATTATATCGTGGCGGGATTCCGTTGAATTCGGAACAACGCGGAAGCCGAGAGCCTCATACATATTAGCGGCAAATATTGCTCCTTTAAGCGCCCCCGCAACAACCGTAGGTGCGAGGAAGAATCCCTGATACAGGCTTCTCATCGTGTCAAGGCTTGCACCGACCTCCTGCCCGAGCCCCGGTGCACTGAGACGGTACGCACAGCGGTCAATACAGCTTTGTTTTCCGCAAATATATCCCCCGATAGGCGCAAGTCCTCCGCCCGGGTTTTTGATAAGAGAGCCGACTATCATATCCGCGCCGACATCCGATGGTTCTATCGTCTCAACAAACTCGCCGTAGCAGTTATCAACCATACAGATAACCTCCGGCTTTATCTTCTTTACAAAAGCGATAAGCTCGCCAATCTGCCCTACCGAAAAGCTCGGTCGTGACTGATATCCCTTGGAGCGCTGGATGGTTACAAGCTTTGTCTTTTCATTTATTGCCTTTGCTATATTGTCATAGTCAAACGTGCCGTCCGGAAGTAAATCAACCTGCCGGTAAGATACACCGTATTCACGGAGAGAACAGGCAGACTCACGAATACCGATAACCTCTTCAAGCGTGTCATACGGTCTGCCCACCGGAGAAAGAAGCTCGTCTCCCGGCAAGAGATTTGCAGAAAGCGCAATTGCAAGCGCGTGCGTCCCGCACGTTATCTGAGGACGGACAAGCGCCGCCTCGGTATTAAAGCAATCTGCATACACCTTCTCAAGCGTTTCCCGCCCGCGGTCGTTATATCCGTATCCCGTAGAACCGGCAAAGCACTCTGCCGAAACTCTGTTTTTTTGCATTGCAAGCGTAACCTTCGCCTGGTTATACTCCGCAATTCTGTCTATGTCGTCAAAACGCGATTTAAGCTTATCCAAAATCTTTTCCGAAAACTCAGCCACAGCACTGCTTATCCCGAGCTTTTCATACATTTTGTTATTCATCTTTATCCATTCCTTTAAATATGTTTTCCGCAACGTCTTTTATAACATCGGGGTTGGTCACGATAATCCCTCGCTCATCTCCAAGAACAAGAAGCGTATCCCCTTCTGAAATCTGATAGAACTCGCGTGCTTCTTTCGGTATAACAATCTGCCCCTTCGCCCCCACTTTTACGGTACCGAAAATGTGTCTTCCTCCGGGGTGGGCGTATATATGCTTGCCCTTCATACTTCACCTCTCAAAGTTATACTTTTCCTACAAGTAGGAATTATACAGTTTTATCGCGCATTTGTCAACCGTTTTCGCCAAAAAGCGCAAAAAAACATCACTCCCCTTTTACCGGAGAGTGATAAAGCATCTATTCTTTTTCCATATAACGCCTTATTGCATCAAAGGATTCATCGCTTATATCATGCTCGATTTTACAGGCATCATCGGCAGCGATATGCGGTTCTACGCCTATTTTTATAAGGAACTCTGTTATACACATATGACGGTCATAAATCTTCGTTGCAACCTCAAGCCCTGCATCGGTAAGCGAGATAAAACCGTCATTATCAACAATAATATATCCGCCATTCTTAAGGAGCCCCACAGCACGGCTGACACTCGGCTTTGAATACCCCATATGCTCAACTATATCTATCGAACGGACGCTTTTTCCGCCTTTGGACAGAACAAGAATTGTTTCAAGATACATTTCGCCCGATTCCTGCAAATGCATTTTGGATATCCTCCTTAAATCTTCTTGCTATTAGCATAACACATTTTACTCTTTTTTTCAAGTGGTACATTCCTGCAAAAAGCAAGTGGCGATCTCTGCAAAAGACCGCCGCCGCTTTTTTAATTAACCAGATATTTTATTTTGTCGCCACAACTCAGCAATCGCAGCTTTTCGCCTTAACCGGCTTTTTCATATCAAACGCCGGGTTGAATGCGTAGAAGTTCTTAGAATTGAGCTTATCCGTAACATGACGCAACGTTTCACCGAAATTACTAATTTAAGGAAAGCGCCGTAAACCCTTATACCGCAAGGGTTTGCGGCGTTATACTTTTTGCGGATTTACACTTCCTTTTGACGAGTAATCACGACCTCACATACCCTCTCCAAAATCAAGCTTCGATCGCGAACAGGATAGTACTCAAGCATCGGATCAATCATTCGCTCTATTTCATCTACGTTAAATCGCGGCAAATGCATTTGCTTGCCGTATAGCTGTTGCACAGTGTGAAGCTGGCGATTGAAGGTTGTGTTGAATGGCCTTGCGCGCATAACGCGTATCAAGGCAGACGGAATTATATCCATCGGAGAAAACTGTACGTTGGACAGCAGTCCTGCTCCCTGATCAAAAATCGGGCAGTA
>JAFQGO010000228.1:0-12020 GCA_017398225.1 Oscillospiraceae bacterium
TACGTTGGTTCTCTGAAGTTTAGTGACGGAACTATTATAACTCCCCCTGCAGAAGATGAAGAAGATGAAGACGACAGCGAATATATTTGGAACATTGCAGATTTTAAAAATTTCAGCAATTATTCGGATGTGGCTGATCTGCCCTCGAACTGGGTTTCAACAAACCAACCTCATGCCGTTTCTTGTGAAGAGAAACACGCAGGTAAAGGCCAGTTGATGTTAGAAAATGGTGAACTTGCATGGTGTTCGCACGAAGGTTGGAAAATGGGAGGCGTAAACTACGTCCTTGACGAAACCATAAACAGCGGAAAAGTTGTAATTTCCACAAAATATCAGGCGTACACAGGAACAGATCGTTTTGCATTCAATATGAACATTCACGCAGTTGAGCCTCCGGTCACAAGTTATGGTAACGGAACTCCGGGAGCTTCGCATCTGTTTGCGTTAAGTGTTGACGCTTCAGGAAATTTGGTGCTCACTGGAAAAGCTTCAACAAAGGTTACTTTCACCGCAGGTATTCCGTTAGACACAACAAACAGACAGGAACTTTTAATTGTTATAGACTTTGATACGGAAAAAGTAACGATTGAGACAAACGAAAAGACTTTTGAAACAACCTTTACAGAACTTGGCCATGATAACGCTAATTTGAAAAAGGTTTGGGGTGTTGGTTTCGGATTCGGATATGTAAAAGATACCGGTGCCGGTTGGGATACCGTCGGACACATCAGCTCCTTCAAGATGAGTGACGGAAGCCAGCCTGCTCAGCCCGTTCCCGGTGACGATATCGTGCATGATTGGAACTTTGCAGATATGGTTTTCAGCGATTATTCAGACATAGCAAGCTTACCCAGCAGCTTGGTTGAATCACACCAAAATCACGGTCAAAATACTGATACAGCCGCAGATTGCACGGCACAGCATGGTGCGTCTTGGCAACATTTAGTGTTAGAAAACGGTGAACTTGGATTTTCACCGCTTCAGACGGGTAAAATCGGAGGCGTTAACTATATCCTTGACAAAACCATAAATAGTGGAAAAGTTGTAATTTCCACTAAATATCAGGCGTATACAGGAACCGGCGGTGCCGCATTCAACATGAATATTCATGCAGAGGACCCCAGAACTATCTCCGGTGGTTTAGGCCGCGGTAATGGAATCCTCGGCTCCTCTCATTTGTTTGCGTTAAGCGTTGACGCTTCAGGAAATTTGGTGCTTACAGGAAAAGCTCAAACAAAGGTTACTTTCCCCGCAGGTATTTCGGTAGACACAACAAACAGACAGTCAATCTTTATTGTTATAGACTTTGATACAGAAAATGTAACGATTGAGACAGGCGGAAACACTTTTGAAACAACCTTTACTGCCCTTGGCCATGAAGGCCCCGAACTTAAAAAGGTTTCTGCAGTCGGCTTCGGATTCGGATATACTGATAATCAGGGTGTCAGCCCTTGGAACCTTCGCGGATATATTAACTATCTGAAGATCAGTGACGGTGCTCACACCTACGACCAAGAGGTTATAGATGAGAAATATCTTGTCGGCAACAGCGAAGAACACAAGGTAGAGTACTACAAGAGCTGTGAATGCGGAGAATGCAGCTCTAACGCACCTAAATTCCTTGCTCTTGGAATTGCTTCGGCTCAGCCCAATCTCGGAACCAGCATTTCGATGGTATATAATGTAGATGTAAAATCTTCACTTGCTATCGGCACACCGACAATGAAGTTCTTCTTTAACGACAACGAGTATTCTGTAAACGGAGTACTTGCTGAATCAGAAACATCCGGATATACAAGATATACCTTTGCACTTGATGAAATAGCTCCTCAGTGCATGGGCAACTTAATAGACGCAGAATTAACAGCAGGATCATATACTGTTAAAAAGACCGGATACAGCGTAAAGGCATATTGCGAAGCGATGCTTGAGAAGACGGATTCAAGTGATGCACTTAAGACACTTCTCAACGATATGCTCGTTTACGGTGGTGCTGCACAGAATTATCTGAACTACAATACAGATTCTCTTGTAAGCGAAGGCATCACAGGCACAACCTTTGTACCGATTCAAAGCGATGACAAACAGGTTGGCACGAAGAATCCCGCAGCTTATATCGCGGCAGCAGCCCTTCGTTTTGATAACACAAACAAGATAAGATTCAAGATTGTTGTTGCCGACAAGGCAAACATCAATAATGTAACCGTTAAGGTTGACGGTCTTACTGTTTCCAACCTTGAGTGGACTAATGACGGAGACGGAGCATATGCTTACGTTTACACCGATGAAATTACAGCTGTTGGATTTGATGCGCTTCACACCGCAGAGATTACCTATGAAGGTACAACTCAAGAAGTTTCCTACAGTGTTAAATCTTATGTTTACAGCAAGCAGAACGGCACCGACAATACAGCAAATCTTGTAAAGGCACTTTACAACTACGGTTTGTCCGCTAACGCATATGTTGAATCTGTAGCATGAAAGGAGTAACGATAATGAAGAACACAGAAAAACTCGAATATGAAGCTCCCGAAACAGAGCTTGTTGCTCTTGAGACAGAAGATGTAATCAGTACAAGCACAGGTGGCTTCGATATAGAAGACGACGAATTCTTTTAATTACACGTCTCAGCTCAGTTTGTAAATCAAAAGCTATCCCCCGCATTGCGGGGGATATTTCTATTTAAAACACCTTGTTGAACCTCAAAAAAAACAAGACACTTATGATTTTTGCATTTCAAATGCTCATAAGTGCCTTTTCTGTTATTTAATTAATCGTCAAGTGCTCCAACGACGTTCGTTCCTTTAAGCGGAGGAAGTGTGTGCGTATTATGTTCGTTAAGTCTGACGGAGCAGCTTAAGATTCTTAGCGCCTTAAAGAGCTTCTGTGCCTCATCGTCCTTTGCAAGGAACACGCCCGAGCTGACCATCAGCGATATGTGCCGCGACTCCTGGAACGCCGTCCAGAAGAATCCCGACGGTTACGCCCAATAACAGCCTGAGATCATGAATCATAAAACCGCAGCCGCTGTCATATGACAGCGGCTGCGGTTTTATGTGACGGTCTGCCTTTGAGAAACCGTACTATATTGGTTACGGTAACACAACCGCCTCTTTTTTCTTACCGAGAAGACGTCGAAAGCAAATAGCAAAGGAAATGACGTTTAAGGTCAGTGTGAGGGTCCATGCGATCGGATAAGAGAAATACAGAACGCCCATGGAGCGGTGCGAGGCAAAATAGGTATACACCCAAAGCACCCGAAATCCCAAATAACCGATCGTCTGATTGATCATCGGAAATATCGACCGATTTAAGGCGCTTAAGGCACCGCGATATATCTCCTGTGCACCGCTAATGATATACGTAAAGCAAATCATATTCAGCCAGGCTACGCCGTACTCAACGGCCTCGGAGCTCTCAACAAACAACCCCACAAGCTCCCTTCTCAGCACGAAAAAGATACTGCCGAACAGAAGACCGCAAACAGCCATCCAAAACAGACAAAGTGCAAGAGACCGCTTGAATCCCTTGGAATCCCCGGCACCGTAATGCTTACTGCAATAGATCGTCGACGTATGAGAAAAGCCGCTTACAATGTTATACAAAACGTTGTTAATATGACTGGCTCCGGTATTGCCGGCGACGGCCAGCTCCCCGAAGGAGTTTACCGCCGATTGCAAAACGATATTTGACAAAGACATAAAGGAGTTCATCACCCCAATAGGCACACCGTTCATCAGGATGTCCTTCGTCTCGCGTCGGTGAAGGCGAACGTCACGAAGGCGCAAATGATATTCCCCATGCTGCCTTGCAAGGGACATGAGCGTGAGAATCGAAGAAATCGTAAAGGAAGCTACGGTTGATAGCGCAACGTATGCCACGGGCGCTTCCAACAACACGACAATCAAAAAGGTCAGCACCGTTTTCACCACACCGGCCACAGCAAGGAAATATAGCGGGCGCTTGGTGTCACCCATGGCACGAAGGACAGCCGCACCGAAATTATAAATGGTCTGTGGTAAAAAACCGATACATAAGACACTCAAATAGCCCGCGGCATCCTCCAAGAGGGAGTCCGGTGTTTTCATCAGCATGAGAATCGGACGCCCAAACACGATACCCAGCATACAAATGGCGAGGCCGCCAACGGCGCCAAGTCCCACTGCCGTGTGAATGCTGTTTCGGACTTCCTCTTTGTTTCCGCCACCGATGCGTCGTGCAATCACGGCACTGGCACCAATCGAGACGCCAATGAGAAGCTGCATAAACATCGACGACAGGTTAGCCGTTGCTCCGATCGCAGCAAGCACATGATCCCCGCTGTGCGAGCTAACAATGACCTGGTCAATGGCCGTAAATAAGTTTTGAAATACATTGGAAAAAATGATGGGTAAAGTAAATTTGAGCACCTCAAGAACATCACGGTTCTTAGACTTTACCGCTTGATTGGCAGTCATATGATTTACCTTCATACAATTTAAGAATTTTGAGATTGTCTTTTTTCTTGCCGAGGTGGCGCCGAAAGAAGATAGCAAAAAAGATGACGTTCAAGATCAGCGTGATCGTCCACGCGGTCGGATAAGAGAAGCATAGGACATTCATGGAACGGTGCGAGGCAAAATAGGTGTTCACCCAAAGTGCTCGGAATCCCAAGAAGCCAATCGCCTGACTGATCATCGGAAATGCCGACCGATTTAAGGCACTTAGCGCGCCTCGAAAAATTTCCTGCGCTCCGTTAATGATATACGTAAAGCAAATCATATTCAGCCAGGCTACGCCGTACTCAACGGCCTCGGAGCTCTCAACAAACAACCCCATAAGTTCCCTTCTCAGCACAAAAAAGATACTGCCGGAAAGAAGGCCGCAGACAACCATCCAAAACAGACAAAGCGTAAGAGACCGCTTGAATCCCTTGGAATCCCCGGCACCGTAATGCTTACTGCAATAGATTGTCGACGTATGAGAAAAGCCGCTTACAATGTTAGACAAAACGTTATTGATATGGTTGGCTCCGGTGTTTCCGGCGATGGCCAGCTCCCCGAAGGAATTCACAGCCGATTGCAAAACAATATTTGACAACGACATAAAGGAGCCCATCACGCCAAGGGGCACACCGTTCAGCAGGATATCCTTCACCTCCCGTCGGTGAAGACGAACGTCACGAAGGCGCAAATGATATTCCCCGTGTTGCCTTGTAAGGGATATGAGCGTGAGAACCGAAGAAATTGCGAAGAGGACCACGGTTGACAGCGCAACGTACGCCACGGGTGCATCCCACACCGCCACGATCAGCCACGTTAATCCCGTTTTGATGACGCCGCCCACTGCAAGAAAATACAACGGTCGTTTGGTATCGCCCATGGCACGAAGGGCGGCGGCACCGAAATTATAAATGGTCTGCGGTATAAAACTGATGCTTAAGACACTAAGGTAGCCAACAGCATCCTCCAAAATGGAATACGGTGTCTTCATCAACATAAGGATCGGACGTGCGAGCACGACACCCAGCAGACAAATGATAAGGCCGCCAACGGCACCAAGTCCTACGGTCGTGTGAATACTGTTCCGGACTTCCTCTTTGTTTCCGCCACCGATACGCCATGCGATCACGGCACTGGCGCCAATCGAAACGCCAAAGAGAAGCTGCATACACATCGAGACCGGGTGGCCCGTTGCTCCGATTGCGGCAAGCACGTGATCTCCGCCGTGAGAACTGACAATGACCTGGTCAATGGCCGTAAATAAGGTTTGGACTACGTTTGAAAATATGATGGGTAAAGTAAATTTGAGCACATCAAGAACATCGCGGTTCTTCGACTTTACCGCTTGGTTTGCAATCATGTGATTTACCTTTAATACAATAATAATATTTTGAGATTGTACGGCAATACGGGGCTGTTTGACGAGCAAACAGCCCCTTTGCATTCGGTTAAATGTCGGAAATGAGCACGCAGCCGTTCAGCGGAGGCAGGGTGTGACGGTTCTGCACGTTGATCGGCGACAGCGAGGAGCTGAGGACGCGGAGCTCGGCGAGCAGATCCTGCGCCTCCTGATCCTTCAGGAGGAACACTCCGGAGCAGTAACGAAGCAGCCAGGAATCATCGGCACCCTTCATGTTGTGGTTCAGGTAGTAACGGTAACGCTTTTCATCCAGAATGGCACGGATGTAGAGATAGCGCCAACGCCATGCATTCTTAGCACGCTCCGACAGATACCCGTCGATCTTTTTGGCCAGCTCTGCGGCACGCTCGGCCGTAGGAAGGTCGGGCTGACCCTCGTGTCCGACCGCCACGTGGTTCTTCTCGATGCAGGCGATCATCTCCATGATGTCGTCGTAGGCCTCAATGTCAAGCTCGTAGTTGATGTACTCGCGGAGAATGTCGTGATAATCGCGATCCTTATCCCAGTAATAGCCGATGAACTGGATCTTGCTGATATCCTCGTAACGGCCCTCGGAATAGGGTTCACCACCGCTGATGATATGCTTGCACTCGTCCCAGATGTTCTGGAAACGCTCGGGCAGAGGATTGGCGCCGAAGCCGCCCCAAGGATAGAGCTCCCACATACTGATCTCGGGGAAGTTGATGATGGGCTTCACCGGCTCATGAGTCAGGGGATAGCGGGGAAACTCAGTATGGGAATCGATCAGCAGGTAGTCAACGAAGCTAAGATCCTCATTCAAACGCTTGTAGAGTGCTGCGTATTCCCCTTCGTCCTCGGGATAGTCAAAGGCCCAGGTGGAAACGATGAACTTGGCGTTGGGGTTAAATTCCTTGACGGTCTGATAGACATCCTTGACCACCTCAAGATACTTGTTGCCGCCCCAGGGATAACAATCCTTACAGCCGCAACCGCCCTCGTCATAGGGCCAGGACGATGAATAATCAAAGGTAACGTCAAAATGCTTTTTATTAAACTCATAGCTTTTTCTGCGCTTGTTTCTCAGAAACTCAACGGCTGCCGGCTTGGAGTAGCAAGCGTTGGTGCCGAGGAAGCCACGGTTGGTCCAGTTACCGTATTCGTAGGTAGCGCGAAGCTCTTCGGGAAGGTCGCCGGTGGTCTGGTTTCCTCCGCCGCCGCCCAGGATCTGCAGGCCGTATTTCTTGGCGGTGTCGTAGAAGGTCTTCACACGACCGATCTGGGCCGTGATCAGCGGATCGTCCAGGCTCTGGGCATTGACGGTCGGCAACATCGTACTCATGGCGTTGTAGCCCCACAGGATCAGCTCCTCCATATACTGCACGATGGTCTCGGCGGGGGCCGTCATATACCAGTTATAGAAGTGATTCGCAATGTCGATCACGCGCAGGGAGCAGTCTGGAGAAATGACGCCGGCGGGAGGATTGGGAACGAAGTCCTTGTCGCTCCACTTGGCGGTGTGCAGCAGCTTACCGATACCAAAATAGAGGCCGAGAGGGTCAAAGCCGTCGACCTGCCAGCCGCCGTCGATTTCGGTGATACGGTAGCTTTCCTTCTTCTCAAGACTCTCATCGATGTTCAGGGAAAGCTTCATACCCTCCTCGCACAGCTCGACGGGAATTCTCTCCTTCAGCACGCGGAGAAGCAGCTCCTCGTGGTCTAAATTTCCATTATTTATTATATTAAGCTTCATTTTTTGTTACTCCTGTTTTCCTCTATAAGTAAATTTACTGCCTCACGCAGCTTCAAAATGTAATCTGCATCTGCGGGGTATTCCGAAAAGGTGATTGGGGCACCGGCAAGCGAGTCAATAAGCTCGATTACACGATCTCGTCCGACAAGCTCCTCGCAAAGCCTCAGAGCCGAAATATCCTGGAGGGCCTCGCGGAATACGTCAAGACGCAGTGATTCAAGGGGTGTTCCGTCGGGTGCGGGATATACCGAAAAGGGGTCTCCACTCGGGAACTGTCCGTCTGCCGCCTGCGATAGGTAGGGGTTTATAAGACGTCTTGAACCGAGGCTGTAATAAAAATTAAATCCCCAATGCAAGAAGCCTGCCATATTGAATTTATATAGCTGAACACCAAGAATACGGTTTCTCGACGACGGATATGCGATGAATCGATTTCCAATCTTTGCGAACTGCACAACACAGCAATAATAAGCCCAACGCTGCGGAATATTCTCCTCAAGAAAGGGCTCAATATGGTCGGTAGACGGAACAGGCACATCGACGGCTCCGCTCTTATAGAACTCAATATTAGAAAGTGCATCGATAACCCGACATCCGACAAGGTGCGGAGCAAGAATCTCCTTTGCCTTTAAGTAGTTTTCAAGATGCTCGCCGCTCGGCTCATCGGAAATATGGAAGAGACAGTCCTCCAAAACGCCGAAGTCCCTAAGGAAGCCTACAAGAGCAGGCATAAACTGCGACAAGAACTTCGCATAAACCTCGCTTGTTCCCGCCGTATCCCATCCGAAAATTCGGCAAAGCTTGCCATCCTTTTCTGCCATGACCTTTGTTGCGTACTTGCAACCGCCCTGCGAGAAAAGGTGGGAAATTTCGATATATTTAACTCCGTTCTTGCGAGCAAGACGTATCCACTTTTTAAGAAGTGCGAAATCGAAGGAATACTTGTCCTTTCCCGTAACCTTAACACCGACAAGCTGAACCGTTGGACGCTCTCTGCCGATTTCGGTGTCAAGCGGAGGAGTGAATACCGGTGTAAGCAGGCAGTTTACGCCGTTTTCCACTGCACATTTCATATAAGCTGAGATAATCTCCCAGTGTCTTCTCGAAAAAATCGGAACGTTATAGTATGAAGCGAGACAGTCGGCGTGGAACCACTGTGTAAAAATAAGCTTTTGTTCGGGAATTTCCGCATCAACTACCGTCAGATTCAAAACGTCCTCTGATACCGGCACGGGCGGATTGGTAAGACCTGCCATCTTAAGCGACACATCGGTCAGCTTGATCTTAACTGAAAATTCTCCCGCGACCTGCGGCTTGCAGGTGAACCAAAGAGACATTGTGCGCCCTGGGAGTATTCTATAGTACTTCCCTTCGTCAAGGGGCTCCAAAACGTCGGGGTAACAACCCGTTTCACTTTTTATATAATAGGGTGTACCGAGGGTGGGGTCTCTCTGATTTGTTGTCAAATCAACGATTACATTGTTTACGGCACGGCAGCTCACCTCGCAGGGCAAGCCCTCGACCTCGACAAGCAGACAACGAGTTGAAAAAAGGTTTAGGTCATTATCACGAATTATAAGCTGAAAATCAAGCGTTTCACCCCTCAAGACCGACTGTCTTTCAAGAACGGGATGAACCCCGACCTCGTCGGTCATAAGTGCCTTTTCAAGAGACGAAACGATGCGTGTTTCAATTTTATTATTAGCCATATTCTCCTCTCCTTATCCTTCAAACAGGTCACTTAAATATTTCATAGCATTTTTCGCATCGGCAATAAACTCTTCTGGGAAAGGAAGGAGCTGTTCAATCGAAAAATATCCGTCATAGCCTGCATCTCTAAGCAGACGCATACCGGTAACAAAGTCCACCGAGCCTTCCCCTATCGGTGCGGCGATAATATAATCGCCCTTCGCCGTAGTCATCCAGCCTCCCTGACGGTCGTCCTTTTCTGGTGTGATAAAATAATCTTTTACATGGACGTTTTTTATTTCGGGAAGGAAAGCACCGATAAAATCAGGTGCACTCTCATCGACGAAATGGATGTTTCCGAAATCTCCGCAAACACCAACATTGTCACATTCCGCCTTTAAAGCACTGAAGAATCCGCCAAAACCTTCAACACCATTTAGGTATTCTCCCTGGTCCTCATAAATACAGGTTACACCGAGGTCACGGGCATATTTTGCCACCTCAGCCGCACGTGGAAGAACGTCGGCAAGCACCTCTTCATAAGAAGGTGCGTGTTCGCCCTTAGAAGATTCGAAACAGAGTGGGTGATGCAGATACGGAGCTCCCATAGCAGCGGCATATTCCGCATGCTTTTTCAGTCCTTCGGTCGCCTCGGATGATTTATAAATCGAGATGCAGACCGTATAACAAGAGATTATCATATCCTCCTCTTCAAGAATACGGCGATATTCCTTTGCCGCCTCTAAAGATGGGGTGAGTGTTTTGTCGGGGAAAATTCCGCCGTCAACAAATTCAATACCCGAAAATCCTATGGATTTTGCAATTTTAAGAGCTTCACGAAAGCCGTTTTCTCTGACAAGCTTGTCAAAATAGGTATACATCACGAATTTCATGCGATTTACCTACCTTCAAAGGAAATCAGCTTACCGCCGTCAAAGGCACTCTTGGCAAGCGTTTCGGCCAGCTTGATGCTGAGGGCAGTGCTCTCAGGCGGAATCTCCTTGTTCTCGCGGGTACCGTTGATCCAGTCGGCGAAGTTTTCCAGCTCCACGGTATGTCCGCCCAAGGTGTCGAGCTCGGGCACGAAGGAGGTGCCGTCGGCGTTATATACCGTCAGGACGTCGTTCTGCATCACGCAGGTTGCTTTTTCAAAGCCAAGCTGGAAGTCGGCCAAAAAGGGGACGCCCTCCATAGCCCAGTCGCCCAGAATATGTACGTTGAAGTCGGGATAGACCAGCGTAGAAAGCACACTGTCGCAGGCACATCTGACATCCTTCTTGAAGCAGGATACCTTCTCGGGCACACCGTAGAGGTACTGGGCAAAATCGATGTCGTGAAGACTCATGTCAAGGAGGCATCCGCCCGATTTTTCATAATTCATAAACCAGCTCCCTGCCCCCCATGCCGGCGGGAAGGAAATGCGGCGGAACATGGCGGTGACGGGCTTGCCAAGCTCGCCCTTCTCATAGGCCCGCTTAATGTAGGCATAGGCCGGGAAGAAGCGAACACATTGGCCGATCATCAGCTTTTTGCCTGCCTTGTTAGCGGCGTTCACCATTTTCTCCGCCTGCTCGTATGTTCTGGCCATTGGCTTTTCACAGAAGACGTGATAGCCCTTCTCCAGCATTTCACAGGCCATATCCGAGTGGAAAGGCGTGGGAACGCAAATATCCACGATATCGGGCTTTTCGGTCTCCAGCATTTCTTCGACGCTATCATACAGCTTCAGGTCCGTGATGGTATTGCTGGTGTCGATCGTAAGATTAAACTTCACGTCTCCCGACAGACTCTTAACGTAGGGGTCATACCCTGCAACAAGCTTGACCTTCCCCTTATCCTCTAAGTACTTATACCCCGGGAAATGGCAGGTCCTTGCCACACCGCCCAAGCCTATTATAACTGCTTTTAGCATATTAGTTTCTCCGTTTATAAATTAATTTGTTCGGATTACTTGCAAACCTCATCTATGATAGTCTGCAGATATTTTTTTGCATGGCGAATGTCTGCAATCTGCTGATCTCCGCTAATTTCACGCTCAATAGTTATGTGTGAATCGTAACCAAGCTCATGAAGCTTTGTGATTACGCCGCGAAAATCAACCTTTCCGTCTCCGATTCTAGCCTCAAGTCCAAGCTCATGACCGTTTGTCGGATAGAAGCCGTCTTTTGCATGAAGATTTCTTACATACTTGCCAAAGACGTCAAGAGCGTCAACGGGATTTGCCTTTCCGTAAAGAATCAGGTTAGCCGTATCAAGGTTTACACCGAGATTATTTGTTCCGACAACCTCAAAACAACGCACCATTGTGATAGGAGTTTCCTGACCCGCCTCAAACAGCAAATGCTGCCCGTTTGCCTCAAGATGCTTTGCTACTCTGCGAATTGCATCACAGATTGGAAGAAATTCTTCGTTGTTCGGGTCTTCGGGAATAAATCCCATATGTGTGATTACGTCGGTAATTCCGAGACGCTTTGCATAATCTGCTCCGTCGCATAGATTCTTTACTCGCATCTCGCGATATTCCTTCGGAACAATTCCGATCGTCAGCGGGCCCTCATAAAAATTCCATATACCGGGACCGTCCCACCCGCACCAAAATGCAGAGGGGGTGATTTCGTATTTATCAAGCAGCTCTTTTGTTTTTTCAAGATTCTCATCTGTCCAAATTCTGGGGCAGGATGCAATAAGCTGGCAGGTTGTGAAGCCTTCTTTTGCTAAA
>JAFQGO010000229.1:0-2838 GCA_017398225.1 Oscillospiraceae bacterium
GAAACGTCAAGAGTGGGAACACGCATTGACATACCTGTGAGCTTGCCGTTGAGCTCGGGGATAACCTTACCAACAGCCTTTGCAGCACCTGTGGATGAGGGGATGATGTTGCCGCTTGCAGCACGTCCGCCTCTCCAGTCCTTAAGTGAAGGACCGTCAACAGTCTTCTGTGTTGCTGTTGTGGAGTGAACAGTTGTCATAAGACCTTCTGTGATGCCCCAGTTGTCGTTAAGAACCTTAGCGATGGGAGCGAGGCAGTTTGTTGTGCAGGAAGCATTGGAAACGAAGTTCATATCGCTTGTGTAAGAAGTGTGGTTAACACCCATAACGAACATGGGAGTGTCGTCCTTGGACGGAGCAGACATAACAACCTTCTTAGCGCCTGCCTTAAGGTGGCCTTCAGCCTTTTCCTTTGTAAGGAAGAGACCTGTGGACTCAACAACGTACTCAGCGCCGAGCTTGCCCCACGGAAGAGCAGCCGGATCACGCTCAGCGGAAATCGGAATTTCCTTACCGTTAACAATGATGGAGTTCTCTGTGGAATCGATTGTTCCCTCAAACTGACCGTGCATTGTGTCATACTTAAGCATGTATGCAAGGTAGTCTGCCGGGCAAAGGTCGTTGATGCCGACAACTTCGATTTCAGGATGGTTTACGCTTGCGCGGAAAACCATACGGCCGATACGGCCAAAGCCGTTAATACCGATTTTGATACTCATGGTGATATTCCTCCTAAAAAATTTTCGTATGTTACCATTATAAACGATTTTAATCAAATTTACAACTGCTTTTTGTGAAAATATTAGCAAAAATTTGGGAATTTTTTTGTATAAAAGCTATAAAAGACAAACCCGCACGAAAAATTACAGATTCAATACGCTCTATTCCTTAAATCATCAAGATGCTTTTTTCTGTAATATTCCAATTCTTCCGAAGGTATGTTCACTGAAATATAATCATTGCAAAAACCTGCTTCATTGATATCAATAGCTTCTAACATACACTCATCATTTTTCCAATATACACAAATATCGTTTCTGCATGAAACTATCATAACACGATCCCTTTCCATAATCAACTCATATATGACATTCAGTGAATGTCATATATGAGTTGATTATAACATATAATTTCTTCGATGACAAGCACGAAATGTCAAAAGGGGTAAAATTTTATGTTTATAAACAAATCAAAAGATGGACTTAATAATATTTGCGGCAAAAACATATCACACCTGCGTGCCAATCTGGCAATTTCACAACGGGAACTTGCCGACAGAATGCAGCTTATAGGGATTGATATTGATAAAAACGCCATCCAGCGCATAGAGTGCGGAAAGCGTTTTGTTACTGATATTGAATTGTGCGCATTCACAAAGGTTTTTAATGTAGCCTTTGAAGAACTGCTAAAATAGGACGCTATTCTTCCTTTTTCCATTTGCCGGAGAAATAGAATATAAGTCCAACCCAGAACGGAGTGAATCCCGCAAGCGCATCGCCCAACCAGAAGCCGTAATGCTTCATACCGAGCGCAAGGCCGAACAGAAGTGCAAGGCCTATTCTCATAACAATTCCGTCGAGAATTGCCGTTGCGAAGTTCACCTTATAGTTTCCGCTGCCGTTTATGAGTGCGTTCATAATAGCACGGCATGCCGCGCCGAAGAACAGAAGCACCGCAACCGGCACATACTTTCCGCCGAGCGCAAGAACCTCGGCATCACTCGTGAATATGCGGAAAACCTGTGACGGAAAAATAACGATAACAAGAGAAATCACCGTTGCCGCACTGAGCGTTACCTTTGCAAGCGCGCGCATAATGCCCACTGCACGGTCATACTTTCTCGCCGCAAGGTTCTGACCCATCATGGTGGAGCCGGCGGTGTTCATCGCCGCGGACACGAGATTTGATATACTTGCAATCTTGTTTGCTATGCCTGCAAAGCCGGAGACTGCCGTTCCGTAAGAATTTATCCACGAATTTACAAACAGCTTCGAAAACTGCACAGACGCGCTTTTTATCGCCATCGGAGTTCCGAGCTTTATGAGATCTGACAGCATTTCGCCATCCCATTTCGTGAAATCGCAGGGCTCAAATTTAAGCTCAAACCGTTCGCGGTGACGGAAAAGAAATATGGTGCAGCAAACAAAGCTTATCCCCTGGCTGATAACCGTTGCAAGCGCGGCGCCATACGGACCCATATCAAACACATATATGAATACTACATCAAGGACGAGATTCATCACCGCCGCGATGCTGATAAATACAAACGGATGCTTTGAGTCTCCCATCCCGCGAAGAACAGCACTTACGATATTATATCCGTAAATAAACAAAAGCCCTGCCATACAAACGGTAGAATAATCCATCGCACCTGAAAAGGATGCATCCGGCGTATTCATAAGCGCAAGAATTTGCGTCCTGAACGTCAATCCGAGAACGCTAAGCACAACGGCACACGCAAACAAAAATGCGCTCATAGTTCCAACGAAGCGGCTTAATTTATCACGTCTGCCCTCACCTATGTACTTTGCGATAATTACCTGTCCCGCGTTTGCAAAGCCTATCGCAAGAAACGTCAGGAAGTTCGTGACATCACCGCCAACGGAAACGGCAGAAAGCCCTATCTTTCCATAGCGGTTGCCCACAATTATCATATCTACCATATTATAGACAACCTGCAGCATATTGGAAAGAAACAGTGGCCAGGAAAACACAAGCAGCTGCCTCATAATATTGCCGTGAGTAAAGTCACGGATTTCAGTTTTTTGCATCTCAGTTCAACCCTTTTCAACTCTAAAAGAGCCGCGGCATTTGCCGCAGCTCTTCACTCTTTTTATA
>JAFQGO010000230.1:0-2680 GCA_017398225.1 Oscillospiraceae bacterium
TAAGAGAGAGCCTTAACGATTCCCGGGATGACGAAAAGAAGCGACCAGAGGAAGGTGAAAAGTGCCGCAATAACAACAACGAGCACCGAGCTTCCGAAGTCTGAATAACCGTAAAAAGCATCTGCGACAACCGGGGTTTTGTTCTCATTTACGAGATCAAGATAAATCTTGAAAACGCTTATGGAAAGCGGCGCAGTTATAACCATCGCACCGACCGTTCCTACTCCCGGAAGCAGGGTGAGTATTCCGTTCACCGCGCCCGTTATGAGGGAAACAACAAGCGTTACCAAAAACAAATCCCATATTTTGCCTCTGATTTGTTCCTTTGCTCTTTCCTTAAGAGATATTCTGTCCATATCAAATCCTCCATATTTCCGGCGTATGCGCCTTTTTTATCAGTATACCATATCTATGAAAAAAAGTAAATTATTTCTTTATAATTTCATTGTATGCAGTTTCTGCCGCAGAAATATCCATATTGCATTTTATCCTTCTGAAATTAACAAGCCTTGCCATTGTATCAATCGCATCAAGCATCGCAATTACCCCATCTCCTTGCGGTATGTGTATGCTTGGCAAAAGATTTTGCATAATCTCTCCCTTATCGACGTTGCAAATGCTGTTTTCCTTTCCGCGCTCCAAAAAGCATATGTCGGTAAGCACAACGCGCGCATTTTTGTGGATTCCTTCTTTTCCGCACCACGGGGTACCGTAAGCATAAACACATCCGTCAATTATGCGGAGAAGCGGCTTGTCGCCGTTTATAATCTCGCACCGGACTCCCGGAAGCTGCATCCAAAGTGCTGCATGAGTTGACTTTCCCGTTCCGCTCTCGGCAGTGAGAAGAATCCCGCGGTCTTCTGCCGACATCAGAACTCCATGCATAAGAAAGCCGCCGTATTCCGGCATCCTATCGGCAATTTTCCTGTAAACCGCAAGAGTCTCAAGATAAAAAGCCGGAAAGCCTGTTTTTTCAACCTCATCCTCTCGCATAATCTCCTCATCAGTCACACTAATGCAAAACTCCGCAGCCTCTTCGGTTATATAATCACGGCACATCTCACGGATATATTCGTATTTGTTTTCTATACCAATCACGATATCTGCAATTTTTATATTGAACATATCACTCACCGTCCCGAGAGAAAATTTTTTATTTCCAAAAGGCTTTTGCCCGTTTCACGTGCAAGGCGCACAAGGTCGTCGTGCTCATACTTTTCGCGTTTTATTCCGTATCCTTCCGAGACCTTTTTTCTCACTGTACCTATCGGAGTTTTCTCTGTGACATTCTGCCTTGAAAGGACATATCTTCTGCATATGTTTTCCCTCACGCCGAGGGTTGTTGTATGCATCAGCAAAAGCTTTGCAAGCTCCTCTGCACGCGCGGTTTCGCACAGCACGCACAGCTTTGTTCCCGGCCGGGATTTCTTCATGCCGATGCTCTCCGTCCACACATCAAGCGCACCGCAAGAGAGAAGCGTCTCCGCTGCATATGCAATATCCTCTGCCGTCATATCGTCAATATTCGCCGAAAGCTCCGAAACCTCATCGCCGGAATTTTCTTCACAAAGCATTGCTCTGACGCAGTTTACGGTTTCAAACTCGCGCTTTCCCATTCCGTATCCTATCTTTTCTGCACAAATCACCGGCATATTCCCGAATGATGATACGAAGTATTTGAGAAGTGCCGCGCCCGTCGGCGTACACAATTCACCGCGTACTTTCCCGCCGTACATCGGTATCCCACGTAAAATTTCTGCTGTCGCAGGTGCAGGAACCGGAAGCGTTCCGTGCGCACATTTCACAGTGCCCGAACCGACATGAACCGGAGTTGCAACCACTCTTTCCGGGTTTAGCTTCTTCATCGCAAGGCATACTGCCGCGATATCCGCTACCGCATCAAGCATGCCTACCTCGTGAAAATGCACCTCGCGCACATCCACGCCATGCACCTTGCTCTCTGCCCCGGCAATTATGTTATATACTGCAAGAATGTCACGCTTTATATCCTCGCTTGTATTGAGCTTTTCCACAATATGACGGATATCGTGCATTGAATGACCGTGGTGATGCCCGTCTTCCTCAGAGTGACCGTTTATCTTCACGGAAAAAGCCTTTCCGCTGATACCAAGGCTCTTTTTTTCTTCAAGGGCTATCTCTGCCCCCGGTATGTTCATCCCGCAAAGCTCTTTCACAAAGCTTTCTGTATCATCAAGCAAATCGGCAAGTGCCGCCGCGAGCATATCACCTGCCGCACCCATATTAAGCTCGAGATAAAGTGTTCTCATCTCTTTTCCTCCACGTGATTTATCATACTTGCAAGATATCCCGCTCCGAAGCCGTTATCAATATTTACAACCGACACTCCGCTCGCGCAGGAATTCATCATCGCAAGGAGCGCCGCCATTCCCTCAAACGCCGCACCGTATCCTACGCTTGTGGGCACCGCAATCACAGGACAGTCGCAAAGACCTCCGACAACACTTGCAAGCGCACCTTCCATTCCTGCAATGGCGATAATAACGCTTGCGCTCATTATTTCATCAAGATGATGAAGGAGCCTATGAAGTCCCGCAACGCCTGCATCATATATGCGTTTTACATCGTTGCCCAGAAATTCTGCCGTCAGTGCGGCTTCCTCAGCAACGGGAATATCGCTTGTTCCCGCTGTTATAACTAA
>JAFQGO010000231.1:0-2986 GCA_017398225.1 Oscillospiraceae bacterium
GGCGAGAAAATTGCTTCCCTTCTCTTTAAAAAGTAATAAAATTCAAGGAGGTTTATACCAATATGAAAAAAATATTTAAAGCTATTCTTATTACCGTAATGCTTACAGCAGTGCTCACGGTGGCTGCTTTTGCATCAAGCTTTGACCATTGTGCGGATGCTCTGAATGAAATGGGGCTTTTCCGCGGAACGCAGAACGGCTATGAGCTTGACCGCGTGCCGACGCGTGCGGAGGCGGCAACGATGCTTGTGCGCCTGCTCGGCGCGGAGGACGATGCGCTTGAGCTTTCATACACTGCGCCGTATACGGATGTTGCAGATTGGGCAAAACCGTATGTTCAGTATCTGCATAATGCAGGACTTACAAAAGGAACAAGCGCAACCACGTTCGGTTATTCCGATAAGTGCACCGAGCAGCAATATGCAACGTTTCTTCTCCGCGCTCTCGGATATACTGACGGCGAAAACGGCGATTTTACATACGCAGACGCTCTTGCTTTTGCAGAAGAGTGCGGTGTTGTTGATTTTGTAAACTGTGCAGGAGATGTGTTCCTGCGCGATAATGTCGCCGCAATGAGCTTTACGGCGCTTTCTGCTGCTCCGAAATCCGGGGAGGCAGACCTGCTTACAAAGCTCAAAGCCTCCGGTGCAGTTGCAGATGATAAGGGATATATTGAGTTCTTTGAAAATTACCGTAAATATACAGAAGCGTCAAAAACGGTAAACGATGTAACAACACTCTCGACAGACATCAAAATGAATATGACGTCTTCCGTTGACGGCGTTGAGAATATGAAAATGGACTATGCTCTCAGCCTTGCGGCAGATATTGATGCGGAAAACCCGGATAAGAGCAAAATGAAATATGAGGGCACGATAAAAGCACTCACGGATATAGGTGAGGGCAAAATGAATGTCGAAATGCCGGTAAGCTACTATTTTGCAGACGGTTGGCTCTATATTGATGTTTCGGGTCAAAAGCAGAAAGCGGAGCTTTCATATTCGGATGCTTTAGAAACAATGGATATAAATATGCAGACCGACACTAACCCGATTTGCCTTATCAAGGATATAGAGGTAAAGAAAACTGCCGACGGTTATGAAACGTACAATATCACATGCGCACCGGGTGGTATTAATGCAATAGCAGGCTTGATTGAGACTGAAGATATGGCAGATTATGTATTACTTACAATGTCGGTAAAGCTCCGCGGAGAAAAGCTTGTATCAATGTCAGGTGATATGAAAATGGCAGTTGCGGCGGACGAAAAGACAACGGATATCTCCGTAGCATACGAAATGACGAATATAAAAACAGGCGCGGATGTAAAAATCACCCCGCCGCAAAATCTTAGTGAATATAAATAAGTGAAAAAATGAGAATAATACCACAAAAGCACGGAAACGAAAAAGTTCCGTGCTTTTGCTGTGCTAATCATATGCTCAAATCATTGTTCTGCATTTTTGGCGTACTCGGACGGAGTTATGCCGGTTTTCGCCTTAAACAGTCTTGAAAAATAGTGGACGGATGAAAAACCGAGTTTTTCAGATATCTGCGTAAGGTTTAAGCGCTTTTCGCTTATCATTCTTTTCGCCGCGCCTATTTTAAGAGAGAGAAAATAGTCTATCGGACCGCAACCGCACTGTGCCTTACATAGCTTTGAGAGCTTTGAAACGCTGATTGAAAGCTCAGAGCTGATTTCTTCCGCCGACAAGAACCTGTGCAGATTGTAGGACAGGAATGTTGTAAGAGCCGCAAACTGTTCATCAAGAGGGTTATTTTTGTCATCGGTGTTTGCTTTGCTGACCGGTGAATAATTCCGGCAAAGGTCAATGAGAAACAGCTCAACAAGCTTTGCCAATTTTTGCAATGCAAGATTCGGAATATCCTTGCGCAGAAACATTCCTCGTTCGTCTGATATTTCAGTAGGAAGAAAAAAACACTCCTCACTCAAAGTTATAATGCTGCGGAGCGCTGAAACCTGCTCGCTTGACAGGTCTATTGCGATGTTCGAAAGGCCGGAAAGAGAGCTTGACTTGCAGGAAAAGCTTACAACGTTGATAACTGCATCCGACGAGCTTGAAACACTATGGAATGAGAAAGGCGCATAGATAATAAGCTGTCCAGGGAGCAAGCAATGAAGCTCGCCGTCGACAAGAACATTGATTTCGCCCTCCTCCAGATACAGAAATTCCCAGAAGTTGTGCGCTTCACCGATATTGTAGCATTCCTCGTATATAAGATCTTCATGCTTTTGGCGAAAAACGGAAATGAAAGATTCAATTGTAATAAAATCCGGTACCGGAATTCCGTTGAACTTTAGCATTTTCTTGCCGCCTTTCAATGTAATTATGCAAAATAGTGTAAATACATTTTTACCTTTTTATTTTATAATATTATATAAAGACGGATAAAGTCAAGAATAATTTTAAAAAGGAAGAAAAAAATGGAAAAAATCAGGTTGGGGCTTATCGGCTGCGGCGGAATGATGAAAAACCATGCTGCGGGAATTTCACTTCTTGATAATGTTGAAATCACCGCCGTGTGCGATGTGGCAAAAGAAAGAGCAGGGGATGTTGCAACAGTCCTCAATAGTCCATACGTGACAACGGATTACACAACAATGGTTGATTATGTTGATGCCGTTCTTGTTGTGCTTCCGCACCACCTCCATTATCAGTGCGGTGTGTTTTTTGCAAGAAACAAAAAACACATTCTTATGGAGAAGCCACTGTGCAATACGGAGGAAGAGTGTTTAAAGCTCATTTCCGTATGTGAGGAAATGAAAGTAACTCTCATGTGCGCATATCCGGTGCGCTACTGGCAGGGCATTGTTAAGCTTAAGGAACTTGTGGACAGCGGAGAGTTCGGCAAAATAATGCAGATGTCAATATGGACAGAACAGCTTACCGTTCTTAAGGAGACAGACTGGGGCGCATCGGCATGTCTCGGCGGAGGCCAGTTCTTCTCTCACGGCTGTCACTAC
>JAFQGO010000232.1:0-4309 GCA_017398225.1 Oscillospiraceae bacterium
GCCGGAAAGAAAAAGTCAGTTAGAATTTCAAGAGCAGGCTGTTATCTTAAGCCACTCTTAGTTCAATGTGCTACTGCTGTTGTCAAAAGTGAAAAGCACCCTGAAATTCGTAACCGCTACTTAAATCTCAAAAAACGTAGAGGTCACAAAAAAGCAATTATTGCTATATGTCGTATGCTTCTTACTGCCATTTATCACATTCTCAAAAAGCAAGAAGTTTACAACCCTGAGCTTTACAAAAAAGCAGAATTAATTCCTATTTCAAGAGAAATCACTACCGAACAGGCAATATACATAGCACAAAGACAAGGTTACAAAGTTATGGTGGTTTAGCAAATTCTTTTCGCATATCTTTTTCAGTCATCAACCGATGGCTTATTTGCTATGCAGAATTTTATTTAAAATTACTCTCTGCTAAAAGACATTAGGTTTCAGACTTTCAAGACCTCCGTTTCAATTTTCTTCATACTACCATTCCGGTCTGCATAATACAATGCATTATTTGAGATTGAATATGGATTTTATGATATCTGTTAAATTTACATTCGAAGCAAAAAAATCGTGGAGGAATGCCCTATGTCGTTTTTTATCAACTCGAATCTCCTGAACATAAACCTGCACATTCTGCACGCTGAGCATTCCTGCGTCGGGAAGGAATGGCATGCAAAAAACATAAGTTCTCCCTTTTCGCGCGTTTATATAGTGTCGGAAGGTTCGGGAAAGCTTACATTTCCCGAGGACAGCGTGAATATGCGCGCAGGATACGTTTACGTAATCCCTGCCGGACTGCCGTTTTCCTGCGAATGTGCACACAGCGTCACGTTTGACTTTTTCCACATATCCGTTCCCACGCCCAATGGGTACGATCTGTTGGAGCGACTTTCACACCATATCGAATTCAGCGATGAAGCCGCCGTTTCGGCAATGAACTCACTTATTAAGCAGAAAACACTTGACAAGCTCTTTGAAACAAAGTCATATCTGTATCAGATTCTTTCGCGTTGCTCAGAAGAAATAGACAACGCCGACATCCAAAAGCACTCTACCTTTGTTTCCGACGTTATGGATTATATTGATAACAATCTAAGTTTTTCGCTCACAACAGAAGTAATAGCAAAGCATCTGCTCGTTTCTGTGGCTAAAATACGCAAGGTTTTCCGCAATGAGACCGGAGTTCCGATAGGAAAATACATAAGAGACCGCGTTCTTCTCAGCGCAGAAGTTAAACTACGCTGCACGGCATTATCTGTAAAAGAAATAAGCGACAGCCTTGGATTTGTGGACCAGTTCTATTTTTCAAGATGCTTTTCAAAAAAATACGGTCTCTCCCCATCAAAATACAGAGCGCAATGTCTTATATAAAACAAGCCGGAAACATATACGTTTTCCTTGTCTTTATCTTTCATTTATGCTATACTGAAGATATAAACACTCACCGGGGGCGATATGATGCTATCACGCATTTTCCAAACACACAAAAAGCTTTGCATCGGTCTTATAACTGCTTTTGCGCTCGTTCTTCTCGCGCTGTACCTTTACGCCGCTTTTCTTCCCGGCGTATGGCACGAAAATGCCTTTCTGTATCGCAACTCCGACGGGGTATTCTCCGGCAAAAATTCCTACTCCGAATATGAAATGAACATCACGCGTGCAGATACCGACATAGGCATCACTTTCCGTGTTAACGATACATTTCGCGAATACCGTTTTGTTCCCGCCGCCGACCGCCGTGCGGTAGAAATATTTGAAAACGGCACATCCGTATTCCGCGGCAGAGCAGTTGTAAACGGCGATGCCACTCTCCTTATGAATGACGAAGAAGGAATTGCTGACATTATCGTAACAACGACTTCGCACGATGATTTTTTCACCGTACCTACCGATGAAGAACAGTTTCCGTCGTATACCGCGCTTTATAATTGGACGGTAAGAAAGAACACTGATATCCGAGGCAATTTTCTTATGATATTTCTCGCGGCACTTCTTGCCGCGATCCTTGCGATAGATGTTAAATACCCTGACCTTTTCTTTCGTCTCAGATACGGTCTTAACGTTGATGGCGGCTCACCGAGTGACTTTTACCGTGTCGGACAGGAAATCGAAAAAATCGTCTCGCCTATTGTCATCATCGGCTTGCTCATCGCAGCCTTTGTAGTTCATTAAATTAAAATATATGCATTTAGCAAAAAGCTCCCACTTTTTTCGTGTGAGAGCTTTTCTTTTATCCTCTTATCTGTCCGCTTCCGCGGATTGTGTATTTTGTTGACGTAAGTGCGCGAAGCCCCATCGGCCCACGGGCATGAAGCTTTTGCGTGCTGATTCCGATTTCCGCACCGAAGCCGAATTCAAAGCCGTCGGTAAACCGCGTTGAGGCATTTACATATACCGCCGCGGCATCAATTTCATTCAAAAACTTTTCTGCATTCTTCTCATTTTCGGTTATAATCGCCTCAGAGTGCTTGGTGTTGTACTTATTGATATGCTCAATCGCCTCGTCGATACCGGCAACAACACGAAGAGAAATTATCGCATCGAGATATTCCCTGCCCCAGTCAATTTCAAGCGCATGGCGGATTTCAGATGAAATTGCACACGCCCGCTCATCTCCGCGGATTTCAACGTTCTTTTCCGTTAAGGCAGACACTATCACAGGAATTGCCTTCTCGGCTATAGCACTGTGAACAACGAGAGATTCGCACGCGTTACATACACCGAGACGCTGTGTTTTTGCATTTACAATAATATCACGCGCCATTTCTATGTTTGCGTATTCATCGACAAAAATGTGGCAATTTCCGGTGCCCGTTTCAATAACCGGAAGCGTGCTTGTTTCCACAACGGTTTTTATAAGGCCTGCACCTCCGCGGGGTATGAGAACGTCGATATACCCGTTAAGGCGCATAAGCTCCCGCGCAGTCTCGCGGGACGTATCGGTAACAAGCTGGATGGCATCGCCGCTTATTCCGCATTCCGTAACTGCAGCGCGAAGCGCATCTGCAATCGCGATGTTTGAATTTATCGCATCGCTCCCGCCGCGCAGAATAACAGCATTTCCTGTTTTAAAGCACAAACCGAATGCATCCGCCGTAACATTCGGGCGCGATTCATAAATTATTCCTATAACGCCTATCGGTACACGCTTTTCCGTGATATGCAAGCCGTTGGGACGGATGCTTTCAGTCACGGTTTCACCGAGCGGAGTCGGAAGCGTGGCAATCTGGCGCAGTCCCTCCGCCATTGAAAAAACACGCTTTTCGTCAAGACGCAGTCTGTCAATAAGTGCAGGGCTCATTCCGGATTTTTCCGCGCGAATAACATCATTTGCATTCGCCGAAATAATATCCGCGCACTTTTCACAAAGCTTATCCGCCGCACAAAGAAGCGCGCGATTTTTTTCCTCATCACTTATAACGTTGAGCGTGCGCGCCGCAGCTGCGGCACGGCTGCCCATATTTTTAAGGTAATCCATACAACATTCCTCCGCGAAATGGCATTAAACCAGTTTATAACTGCTTTTATAGTTATAATACCATAAACGGAGCATTCTTACAAGCATTTTCGTCTGTTCTTCACTTTGCATATATTCTTATTTACAGAAAGTTCAAAAACGCTTCAAACTCCCGAAATATATATATCATATAATACAGTATTATATCTTCGTGACGTATCGAAAGTTCATCTTCGGTTCATTCATATCCGATATGCCGAAACGAAATAATCGCAAAAGGAGACAACAGGTTCTATGAAAAAACTTTTTTTCGCACGCTATCCTCTTTTCTCGCATTCATCCTGCTTCTCACCCCGGTATCGGCAACAGCCGAAACCGTAAGTGACACTTCAGCCTCAACGCTTTCCTGGGAGAAGCTTGAGGAACAGATCAAGGCAAAAAGTCCGAGTTATCAGATACTCGATAAAAACATCAGCAGTATCGAGATTGTTGATTATACATATCTTTACAACAGTATGCAAAAACAGCTTAATGAGCTTTCCTCTATGCAGTCCTTTCTTCTTGAAAGCGGTGACCGCGAAAAGCTGAATTCGGTCAATTCCTCTATGGCTGCTCTTCGCAATACATACGAAGATATCCGGGACGGAAAGCTTCAGCGAGACAGCGATGATGCCGTAAACAAGCTGCGCGATATGCAGAATCAGGTTCTTTCCGCCGGTCAGACTCTGTATATCACAATCCTTTCGCTTGAGCAGTCGCTTGCCGACGGTGAACGCGGTCTCTCCGCCCTACAGCGGGCACTTACGGAAATGCAACTCCGTCACACGCTGGGGCAGGTTTCGGATATAAAGCTCAAGGAGC
>JAFQGO010000233.1:0-3244 GCA_017398225.1 Oscillospiraceae bacterium
ATGCCCTCACGTCACAAGTCAGACGGACATATATCGATCCTTATGTGCTACGGCGACGACGGTTTTGTTCTTCCCCGCCCTACAAAAGATTTTGAAATTGAAATGAGCGGAATAGATAAAGAATACAAAGTAATAAAATATGTCATTGACAAAACTCACGCAAATTGTTATACAAAGTTTCTCGAGCTTGGAGAACCGCAGGATGCAAGCGAAGAAATCAAGGAGGAAATCCGCCGCGCAGGTGCGCTTGTTGCCGAGGACGCAGGCACTGTTTCTCCTGAAAACAACATTCTCACGCTTACGATGGAAAACAACGCAGTTGTTCTTCTTGAGCTTATCCCCGCATAAAAACATACAACAATTTACCGCCTTACGGAAATTTCCGTAGGGCGGTAACGTTTTTTATTTAATTAATATAACAAATACTTTTCTCTTGCTTTTTTAAACTCTTCGGCGCCCTGCTTCCATTCTTCCGCGATCGGAAGAACGCTTTTTCCAGCTTTAAGCGCATCACAGATTGCATCCGTGCACATTCGCCCACGTGCATGATGCTCATACTCAAAATTCACCTTATCCGGAAAAAGCTTTGCAAGCGCATCTATAATATGAAGCTGAGTTTGGACCGGTCTCCATGCGTCACGGTCGTTTATAACCATATACACGCCGTTGCACAGCACAAGCTCACGCCCCTTTCCCTCTTTCGGCTTCAGATAGGTCATCGCCATATAGTATTTCTGAATGAAATAAATTCCCGGAATATCTCTCGAATTAAGTTCGCGTGCCAGTGCTTCTCCGTCAAAACTCGGATCACCTACAAATTCAAACGGTGTTGTCGTTCCAATTCCGAGCGAAAAGTTTGACGACTGCAAAAGTCCCGTTGCTGCAAAGAAAAGCGGAGAATCTGTATCCGGCATATTAGGACTTCCCGGAACCCACACAAGCCCGGTTTCGTCATACCACATATCACGCTCCCACCCCTGCATTTTGAGAACAGTAACCTTCGCGCCGACATTTTTAACATCATTATACATAAGCGCAAGCTCACCTATCGTCATTCCATGGCGGAGCGGATACGCAAATCCGGAAAGAAGATGCTTACCCACATACTTTTCCTCTGCCGGTGCGCCCTCAATTATGTCACCACGGATAGGATTCGGACGGTCAAGGATAATCACCTCACACCCCGTTTTTGCGCAAGTCTCGATAAGCAGCATCATCCAAGGAGTGTATGTCCAGTGGCGCACACCTACATCCTGTGCGCTGAACACAATTGCATCAACCTTTTCCACCCACTCGACCGGTGGCTGAAGACGCGGATATTTATAAAGGCTTACTATCTTTACGCCTGTTTTCGCATCAACCGGATCAGAATCTCCGCCACCTGCATAGAGATTGCCTCGAACGCCGTGTTCCATACCAAAGAAAAACTCAACCTGTGCAACGCCGCTGTCCATTATTGCATCAATGAGAAGATTTCCTTCATTGTCTATTGCCGTGGTGTTCACCATAAGTCCTATTTTTTTGCCTTTTATGCGTTCATACAGCTCGTCACACGCAAGCGTAACTGCACCTTTTTTCCACTTGTTCATTTTTTCTACCTTTCCTTAATCAATTATAACATTTATGCAAGGGTATTCATAACTCGTTCAACCGGCAAAAACTGTTGTTTTTCACCACGGAGCGGTTCTTCTTCAAGCGCCTCAATTTCGGATATTTCACCGTTAATATAGCGCTTCACCTGCCTGCCGGCATATTCTATTCTTGCAATGGCAGCGGCAAAATCATTTGCTGTTTTTTCAAAGCCGAAGGTCTTCTGGTCATTGTGCCAAAGCTCGTCAAAAATCCGGGAAAGCTCTTTATATTCACTTACCATTTTCGGCACTGTTACGTCCGCAAAATCCGAAAGCCACGCTCTGTTTTCTGCCTTGTAGTTATCACGCAGGGTTTGCTGCAGCCGGACTTTAGAAAGCGCAGCCCGGAAGAGAGCTTTGTAATAATCAATATGCGGGGCGTTTGGATATTTCTCAAAAATTTCAAGAGAATGAGCAAAGCACTTTTCATATGCCGGCAAATCATAATCATAGCAGAGCAGATTTATAAGCGGATCGCTGAAAAGAACAAGCTTTCCGATATTGAAATCGCCGACAAGTCCGCAGAAAAAGTCGCTTATGGCTTCTGTAAGCTCAAAAGAAGTTTTCGTTACAAATTCTCCGACAGAATTGATATCATCCCGCGTGCAGTCAAGCCCGCGCCAGCAGTATTCCGAATACATTGCAAGGCAGAAAAGAGCTTGCATATGATTTATATCAGAGTATGCCCATGCAGTTCCAAAAACGGATTTTACTCCGCCGCGGAGACATTCCTCAAGGGCAGGCTTTACGGTATCATAGGTGTAACGGAAATTCGGGACAAAGCCGTTCCACGTCCATATTCCGCCTGCAAAGATGCACTTGCGGTTAAATTTCTTATGCGCTTCAATGTTGATTCGGTAAAAATCGTTATCTTCGTGGTAGTAATCCCAGAAAACCATATCCGCATCAGGCATTGAGTCTATCGCATACTGCGGAACCTCAATTTCCGTAGCATATGTTCCTTTACCCGGAGCGGCGATGGAAAAATACATATCGCTCCACATCATGGGATGGAAGTCATATTTTTCGCATATTCCGGTGACCCGCGCAACATGCTCGTTGAAAATTTTGAAAATTCCCGCACGGTCGCATGAGCCGCTGCGCGCGAAGGTCTTACCAAGCCCCAACCCGCGGGTTTCATCGCAGCCGATATGTATACGCTTTGAGCGAAATGCCTGTCTGCACGTTTTGATGCAGGCTTCGATAAATTTGTAGGTCTCTTCCTCTCCGGGGAGAAGAACAGTGGCATTTTCTGCTATATTTGAGTGAGCAGAGTAGCGCAGGAATTTGCCGAGATGTCCGAACGTCTGCACACACGGAACAACCTCAATCCCAAGAGAAGCCGCATAATCATCAACCTCACGAAGCTCCGAAAGAGAATATCTTCCGCGCATATATCCAAAGTGCGGATATTCCTCGACCTCATACATATCCTCGGTATAAAGCATAAGAAGATTCATCCCGAAGGCAGCCATATATTCAAGATATTTTTTTATTGCAGAAACCTTCAGAGGGCAGCCGAAGGATACGTCAATCATTACTCCGCATTCATCAAAGGACGCGCTCTGCGTAATTTCAAAATCCGTCTTTCCCTCCGAAATTCCTTTTGCAAA
>JAFQGO010000234.1:0-2573 GCA_017398225.1 Oscillospiraceae bacterium
ACATCCGCGCCGCCGAAAGCAAGGTGGTGTATTCCCTCAACGCCGTATTCTTTAAGCATTTCAAGCCCTTCAAGAGTCGGGATTTTTGATGCCGCGAGAACATTTAAGGTGTCCTTGCGCTCAAGCGAATCAAACAGGATAAATGCGCCGGAAAGCGAGCGGTTTATCGGGAATGCCTCCGTGCCGTTTGCAAACTTGAGGTTGATAAGCCCGCCGAGAGCGGATGCATACTGATCCATCATACAGCCCGGATGACCGAACTCTGCGACCTCTGCATCAAATGCAATCTGTGCAATTTTATACGGATCCTTCGCATCGGGATGTCCGATTCCTTCAAGAAGCGCCTTTACAATTGCAACTACCATTGTGCTGGACGAGCACATACCCTTGCCTATCGGAATCTCCGAATCCATCTTGATGTCAAAGCCGCGCAGCTCATAGCCTTTTTTAAGCAACACATTTATCGTACTGCGCATAAAATCCTCATCGCTGTCGTAGACAATTTCTTTTGAAATGTCTGTAAGATATTCCTGATAGAGCCCCTCTGTATTTTCAACATTGAGGGTATCAAGCTTTTCATCGCGGATTTTTATTCTGATTATGCTGTCATCGCGGGGAGTTACCTCTGCCGAAAAACGCAGGTTGATTGCAACGGCAACGACCTCAAGACCGAGATAGTCCTGATGCTCGCCAAAGAGGCAAAGTCTTGATGGGTTTGAAACTTTAACAGTTTTACTCATTTTTCAAAATCTCCTCTTGCAAAAAATGCTTTATTTGTGTATATTATAATTAATAAGCTTTAATTTGTCTTTATATTATGTGATGTTTGATTTGCACTTTCGGACAATTCTGTTTTTACGGAGGTTTTTTCATGGACGAATTTATTCCCACCCCGCTCTGTTGCGAGCTTGATGTTTCACACGTTGTTACGCTTCACGACTTTAACTATACGCCCGATTTTCTGTTCACGGGAGAGAGCCATGATTTCTGGGAGCTTGCATATATCCGCCGCGGGAGCGTAGGCGTTATGGCAGGAAGCACCGGATATACGCTTGAGAGCGGCGAGGCTATATTCCATCTGCCGAATGAATATCACAACATATGGGCAAACGGCGAAAGCGCAGAGGTTGTTATAATCTCATTTGTATGCAAAAGCCCCGCAATACGTTTTTTTGAAAAGCGCATGATGTCTCTTTCCGAAGAAGAAAAAAAGCTTGTTGAAAGTCTCTTAAGGCTCGGCTTTGAAACCTTTACCGACCCGCCGGATATTCTGTATCAGAAAAAAATGAACTTAAAGCAAGATGCCGCACGCGGAAATCTCCAGCTTTTAAAGCTGCGGCTTGAAGAGCTTCTTATCCGTCTTATGCAAAGCGAAGGGATAATAGACCGCCAGGCGCGAAAAAGCGTAGCGGCAGGAACGCGTAACGACCGCCTTATAACGGATTCTATAATAAAGGCGCTCACGGAGAAAATTTACGGAACAACAACGCTCGACGAGGTCTGCGCCGGCGTGCTGTTCAGCAAAAGCCATCTCAAAGCGCTTTTTAAAAAGAATACCGGCTACTCTATAATGGACTATTACACGCACTTAAAGCTTGAACGCGCAAAAATTCTGATAAACGAGGGAAACCTTTCAATTTCCGACATTGCAGAGCTTTTGGGATATTCGTCAATTCATTATTTTTCACGCGTATTCAAAGCTAAAACCGGCATGACTCCGACGGAGTTTAAAAATTCGAGTAAATAAAATCGGGACTGCCTCACTTTTTAGTGAGACAGCCCCTTTTTACTTTATTTTCCTGTAAGACTCAGCAAATGCCGCGGTGTACTTTTCATCAAGTCCCGGTTTGAACGGTCCCGGAAGTCCGTATTCAAGATGGCACGTCGGCTCGTATCCACCCTCACCGAGTACTTTATCATCCACTATATATGCGCACGAATCAGTGTATCCGATAAACAGCACTGACTTTTCTCCGAATGCAGCTTTAACAGCCTGCTTTACACCGAAGCACGGTTCCCCGCCCATTGCAGCAATATATAAATCATCGCTAATGCGGACGGTCTGACAATAAAGCGGCAGGCTTTCGGGCATTGTGTCGTACCCGCCGTTTACGATTATATCAGCGTTTACGCAATTCGGATTTGTCATATCCGAGCCGTAATCGCGCAGATAATTTTCAAAATACTCAAGCGGTGCCTTTTCCATGGAAAGCTCAATTTCAAATGCATCAGAAGCAACAGAAAGAGTTTTTTCTTTGCATCCGCCGTTTTTCACAAAAACGCACACGCTCTTTGCCATATCACGAGAAAAGGCGTCGATATCTGCAAACGTCATCGGGGCTTTCCAGCAGTTGTTTTCAAAATCAGCCGTAACATTAGGACGCACATCCCCGCATGCAGACTGGAAATACATAGATATGCAGCCGTAGTTTTCAATGTCGATATATTGGCAGACACGCGCAGGAAACTCACCGCTGATGCCGGTGCTTGTCGGATAGAACACCGGATGACACGGAAAATTCATAACCAGTGAGCAAAGGCTACCCGATAAATCCCGCACGCACAACAACGCA
>JAFQGO010000235.1:0-3720 GCA_017398225.1 Oscillospiraceae bacterium
CACCGAAATCCGTTGCCGTCAATAGAAACCGTACCATTTAGGATTTTACCGTGTAGGTGTTCTCCTCGCGTTTTTTTTGTTGCAAACGGGCGGATTATATTGTATAATTTATAATAGTATATTATGGAGTTGATTTACCTTGTATCATAAGCTCAGTATAGAAGAAACCTTAAAGGCATTTGACGTTAATCCGGAAACGGGGCTTTCCGATAAAGAGGCGCATCACCGCACCTCGCAGAGCACGGCAAAGAGCGACGGGTCGTCGTTTTTTAAATTTGCGGCGCGCTCAATCTCCCACCCCGTTATCATCATCCTCTTCATCTCCGCTATCCTTTATGCCGTACTCGGCGGATGGCTTGAAGCTCTTCTCATTGCGGCGGTCATCATTCTTCACACTGTTTTTTCTGCGGAGTGCAAACGCCGCGGGGAAAGAACCCTCGACCGCTCGGTTTCCGCATCTGTCACGCACGCCATCGTTCTGCGCAACGGTGCGAAAATGAAGCTCTCCTCCGACCGCCTTGTTGTCGGTGATGTGGTCACGCTCAAGCCCGGGCGTGTTGTTCCTGCGGATTTGCGCCTTATATCAACAGAAAACCTTGTTATTGATGAGAGCTCCCTTACCGGTCGCGCCCGCGCGGAAAAAGACTGTGACTATCAGAGCACAAGCGATGTCCGCATAGAGTTCCGCGACAACTGCGCCTTTGAAGGCACGGTTGTTCTTGAAGGACGCGGTGACGGCGTTGTCACTGCAACGGGTATGTCTACCGAAATGAGCCGTCTTACGCTCCCGCTCGATGTTCCGGAGAAAGACACCTCTCCGTCTTTCTCACGCATAGAAAAGCTTACGCGTCGGTTAAGTATTATAACAAGCCTCGCGTGCGTTGCAGTTTTTGCAATATCTCTTGCATATGACGCAGGTTTTATGACGGCGCTTCTTGCCTCTGCTTCCCTTGCAGTTGCCGCCATTCCCGAAAGCTTCGGTACAATCGTTCTCACAAGCCTCGCCCGCGGTGCGGAAAAGCTCCGCTTGGAAGGCTTTTCGGCTAAGAATATGCGTGCCGCGGAAATGCTCGGCGAGGTGAACATCTTCACCACAGAGCTTCCGAAAATGGGGGTTGCGGCTACATACTCCAGCGGACGTATCCATTCCCCGCAGGAGGAGGATACCGTTCCGTTTCTTGAAGGACTTCTTCTCTGTGAGCTTAAAAACCCGTCGCTGTATGCTTTTGCATCGCACAAGTGCGATGCGGAAAACGTAGCGGCAAGCTTTCCACGCATCGGTGAATATATGGGCGAGGTTACCACCACTCTCCACCGTGCCGGAGAAACAACGATATCCTACACCGGCGGAGACGCGGCAGAAATTCTCTCCCGTTCAAGCCTTATATGGGATTTCGGGCGCGTGAGAACGCTCACGGCCTCCGACCGTGAGGAAATTGAAGAGTGCATCCGCACATTCGAAGAAGAAGGTTACACACAGACAGCGCTTGGGCTTCGCTCCGGAGATGATGTTCCGTGTGACTCAAACCTTATTTTCCTCGGCATTGCGGCAACACGCGCAGAAGTAAATGAGGCGGCAAACCCCGACACCGCGGCACTTAACGCGGCAGGCGTGCGCGTGCTTCTTCTCACCGAGGGCGATGCGGAAAAAGCGCGCCTTGGCGCAACCGCACTGAAAATTCCGTGCGATAACATAATCTGCTCACGCGAGCTTTCCTCGCTCTCCGACGAAGATATTTCCGAGCGGATAAACGATACCTTTGTTTTTGCGTCTCTGCGCGCGCAGGACAAGGTGCGTATAATAAATGTTCTCAAGTCCTATGGCTATTCGGTTGCATCCGTTGGCGACGGAATATCCGATGCGCCGGCACTTGATGCCTCAGATGTCGGTATGAGCGAACTGCACGCGAGCGATGCGGCAAAAGACGCTTCCGATGTCGTTTTTGACGGCAGCTTCTCTGCCGACCGCGCGATAATCCGCGGCAAAATCATCCGCACCAACATTCGCCGTGCCGTAACGTATCTCGCCGCGGCAAACACAGCTGAGCTTATATGCGTTCTCCTGTCTGCCGCATGTGGCTTTGGTTTCCCGCTCACTGCACTCCAGATTCTTCTTGTAAATCTTATCACGGACACCTTCCCCGCTCTCTTGCTTGTGCGCGGTGGCTTCCTTCAGAAAAATCCGTCCCGTATGGCATACATCTGGGGTACGGTTCTCGGTCTTTTAATGCCGTTTGTTTTCCGCGTGCTGACTCAGTCAACCGGACTTTTCCTTGCACAGTGGATTACCTTTGCCGCCCTCACAGTCGGTGAGCTTTTACTCGTGCTTCCGATGTATTTTGCAGGACGCAGAAAGTAGGTCTTTTACTATGGCTTCGGAAATTGAGCTTAAATATGCTCCGCCCGCGGATTTGCGGGCGGAAACGCTGTTTTTGGACAGCATCATTGCACCGTTTTCCGCAAACCGGCGCAGATTTGATATGCACACGGAGTATCTTGATACAGAAAACGGTGATGCAAAAAATAGCGGCATAACGCTTCGCCGCCGCTTTGAAAACGGAGAGAGCGTGCTTTACGCAAAGTGCAAAAGATACGATGCAGATGCGCTGAGCGTGCGCGGTGAATGGCGCGTAATCAGCGATGATATCGTGAGCGCGGCAAAGCTTTTGCATGATGCCGGCGCACCGACTAAAAAGCTTTGCGGACTTCCGCTTTCGGTCTCGGCTTCGGTTCGTTTTGTTCGCGAAGAGGTTCTCGTCACACCGTATGACGGATTTTCGTTTTTGCTGTCGTTTGACGACGGCGTTTTCGGGGAAAACACACCTTTTACAGAAATTGAGCTTGAGCTTGTGTCGGGAAGCGAAGAAGAGCTTGTTACCTTTGGCAATGCCCTTGCAAAAAAGTATTCGCTCACACCCGAAACACGTTCTAAATATTCACGCGCGATGGAAGTCGCTCACTCCTAAAAACAGCCTCCCTTGTCTAAAGAGAGGGGGACCGCCGTATGGCGGTGGAGGGATTGTTTTTACGCTTGCGGCAAACCGCAAGGTTCTTGCCCTGCCGGGCAGGCCTTCTTTGGTTTTCGCCAAAGAAGCAAATCGAATTCAAGGGGGATTTCGATTTCCCCCTTGAAAATCCCCTTAAAACGAGCAGGGTTGCGACCCTGCACCCGGGGAAATCCACCAGAAACTTGATTCGCTACATTTGGAGGAGATTATGGAATATATTGCAGGAAAATATGATATAGCCGTTGTAGGCGCGGGACACGCGGGCATTGAAGCGGCGCTCGCTGCCGCACGGCTCGGTTGCCGCGTTGCGTGCTTTGCGATAAATCTCGATTCCGTCGGGAATATGCCGTGCAATCCCGCAATCGGAGGCACAGCAAAGGGACACCTTGTGCGCGAGATAGACGCGCTCGGCGGCGAGATGGGACGCGCGGCTGATGATACGTGCATTCAATACCGCATGCTGAACCGAGGAAAAGGCCCCGCGGTATATTCGCTTCGCGCTCAGGCAGACCGCCGTGCATATCAGGCGCGAATGAAGCGCGTTCTTGAAGCTACGGACAACCTTGACCTTATTCAGGCAGAGGTTGTTGATATCGGCATTGAAAACGGTGCGGTTACATCTGTCCTTACCGCAACCGGCGGGCGTTATCTCTGCCGCGCGGCTATTCTTGCAACCGGCACATACCTCGGCGGAAAAACAACCGTTGGCGAG
>JAFQGO010000236.1:0-3765 GCA_017398225.1 Oscillospiraceae bacterium
AGCGCGGCGGGCTCTTCCGGTTTACAAGACGAAATCCGGTGTTGAATTTTCCCTCCGGGCGCTCTGCTTTTTCGCCACCCGGAAGCTTTGAGAGCACCTCGCGGCGCAGTGAGTTAAGCTCTGACAGCGGAAGAGACATTCCTTCATCAAGCTTTATATTTACTTTATTCACAATAAATCCCGTTCCGCCTGTTTTCTTAAGCTGGGTTTCCACCGCCTCATAGGTCAACGGAACATTACGCGCAGGCTCAGGGACCTTTCCCTCGGCGTATGCGCGCTCTCCCTTTCCGTCAATTGCCGCAAGCACTGCCGGACGGTCTTTTTCTATTATACAGAACATCTCTATTTCAGATGTTTTTTCGGGGATGTCTTTTTCATATGTTTTTCTTGCCGCCGCGAGAAGGTTCTCCGGCGCATTCGTTTCCGTGCGGATACCAAACATTTTTCTGCCAAGCTCTGATTTGTAATACCCCTCGGTAAATCCGCTGCGAGAGAAAATATCATTTAAAATCCGCTTTTCTTTATCGGTTGCCGCTCTGCCCTCGTTTAATATCCGTGAATATATTCCCGTGACGATTGCGACATATTCCGCGCGCTTCATTCGCCCCTCAATCTTAAGCGAAGCAACGCCCATATTGGAAAGCTCGGTAATATAATCCGCAAGGCAGAGATCGCGCAGCGACAACGGATATGCATTTGCGCCGCCTTCTCCAAGCTTATATTGCATACGGCACGGCTGAGCGCAAAGACCGCGGTTTCCGCTTCTTCTTCCGATTACCGCGCTCATCTCGCACTGACCGGAATAGCACATACACAGCGCTCCGTGGACGAAAACCTCAATTTCTATCGGGCTTTCCTTGCATATATAGCGAATTTCCTCACGCGAAAGCTCACGCGCAAGAACTACGCGTGAAAAGCCGAGTGAGGAAAGATATTTTACACCATCAAGGTTGTGCACCGTCATCTGGGTTGATGCGTGGAGAGCTACCCCGGGCGCAACAGACCGGAAAATACGTGCAACGCCAAAATCCGCGACGATGACAGCGTCCACCCCCGCGCGGTTTACATCGCGCGCAAGAGCCTCAACACGTTCAGCTTCGCGGTCGGTGATGTGGGTGTTTACCGTGACATAAACCTTAACTCCGCGCTTGTGACAGTAATCGCACACAGCGGGAAGGTCGCGCTCGGTAAAGTTTTTTGCAAGGCGACGTGCATTAAAGTCCCCGACGCCGAGATAAACAGCATCCGCGCCGTTGCATACGGCGGCGCGGAGTGCTTCCATACTCCCTGCAGGAGCAAGAATTTCAGCTTTTTTCTGCATTATTTCGCAGACAGACGTGCAATTTCACGCTTTAAGTCCATAATCTCGGACTTCATGCGGCTGCCGTCCTCAAGGTAATCCTTGAGCTGGGTGCGGAGATTTTCCGCAGTTTCAAGAGCCTTGTAATATTCATCAGAGATGTTTACTGCAGAAAGAATTGCCGCCTCGATGAGAGAAAAGTTGCCGCCCTTCAAAACCTCATTGACCTTTACATCAACGTGTGCGGCGACGCGGCGGGTGTATTCCTCGTTCTCACCGCTGACAAGACGGAGCTCCACCCCGCCGATGTTTACCGATATCGCGTTTTTCATGACCTCTACCTCCACATTATGAGTTTATATTATTTTATAATCGCTTTATGGAAGACCTTTTTGCCCTTCTTTATCTTTACGCCGGCACAAAGCGCATCCTTTGATACGACAAAGTCTGCCGCCGCGACCTTCTCACCGTCAAGCGCCACGCCACCCTGCTGAACAAGACGTCTTGCCTCACCCTTTGACGGGCAGAGACCGCAGAGAAGAAGAAGGTCTAAAATTCCAACACCGTCGCCGACATCTGATGCAGATAACTCTGTTGTCGGCATATTTGCGTCGTCTCCGCCGCCGGAGAAAAGGCTTCTTGCGGCATCGCGCGCCTTATCTGCTTCTTCCTTACCGTGGACAAGAGCCGTAAGCTCGTAAGCAAGAAGCTCTTTCTTTTCGTTGATGCGGGAATCTTCCCACTTTTCAATCTCGTCAATTTCCTCAATCGGAATAAACGTGAGCATACGGATGCACTTCATAACGTCAGCATCATCAACGTTTCTCCAGTACTGGAAGAACTCAAACGGGCTTGTCTTGTTCGGGTCAAGCCACACAGCACCGCGCGCGGTTTTGCCCATCTTCTTTCCCTCGGAGTTGAGGAGAAGCGTAATCGTCATTGCGTGGGCATCCTCGCCGAGCTTTTTGCGGATAAGCTCGGTGCCGCCGAGCATATTGCTCCACTGGTCGTTGCCGCCGAACTGCATATTGCAGCCGTATTTCTGATACATATAGTAAAAGTCATAAGACTGCATAATCATATAGTTAAACTCAAGGAACGAAAGCCCTTTTTCCATACGCTGCTTGTAGCACTCTGCACGGAGCATATTGTTTACGGAGAAACATGCACCTACCTCGCGGAGAACATCAACGTAGTTAAGCGGGAGAAGCCAGTCGGCATTGTTGACCATCATAGCCTTACCCTCACCAAACTCGATAAAGCGCTCCATCTGCTTCTTGAAGCAATCACAGTTGTGCTGTATCGTTTCCTGCGTCATCATAGAACGCATATCGGTACGTCCCGACGGGTCACCGATCATCGCCGTACCGCCGCCGATGAGAGCAATGGGGCGGTTGCCTGCCATCTGCAATCTCTTCATAAGGCAAAGCGCCATAAAATGACCGACATGGAGAGAGTCTGCAGTGGGGTCAAAACCGATATAGAACGTAGCGCGGCCGTTGTTTACAAGGTCGCGGATTTCGTCTTCATTTGTTACCTGCGCGATAAGCCCGCGCGCAACAAGCTCTTCATAAATCTTCATAGTGAAAAAACCATCCTTCAACCACTCATTTTACATATAAATATAATATAACACAGAAAACGGGAAATTGCAAGGAAAAAGGGGTCGGTTTGGTACAAAACAACGTAAACTTTTCCAATCCACTTCAAAATGCATTGAAAGAACATCTTAATGTGAATATTTAATCGGATGCAGACTAAACGGCTGAAACCGGAAGATTTCCGATTTCAGCCGTTATTTCTTTATTACTTTTTATTTCCAAGAACTCTGTCAGGAAAAACAGATGCATTAATCAAATCTGCAGGATCCACTTCAAGCGCATCGGCAATATTATAAAACACCTCTAAAGAAAAGGAATGTGCCATTCCCGGAGCTTCAATCGCGCTGATATGAGAGCGACTGACCTGCGCCAACTCAGCAAGCTTCTCTTGCGATAACCCTCTCATTTTCCGAATGGTTGATATTGCAATTCCTAATTGAATAAACCTGTCACGATTTTTAAAACCAACTTCACTACTCATTTCAGCTCACCTGCCTTTATATTTATTATACCTAAAACAAGCCTAACTGTCTGTTTGTTTTAGTAAGCACTTGACTATATTAGTTAGCAATAGTATAATTAACTATACATTAAATAAGCATAGCTGCTCATACAACAATTCATAAAGGTGGTGTATTTTTGATATGGGAAAACAACATACCTGCTGTTTTTTCGGGCACAGAAAGATTGAAAACGAGAAAGAACTTACGGACATATTGACCGACATTATCGAGGATTTAATCATAAACAAAAAAATTAATACTTTTCTTTTTGGCAGCAGGAGCGAGTTTAACTCTCTTTGCCACACGGTTGTGTCAGAGCTTTACAAAAAACACCCTCACATAAAACGGATTTACGTGAGGG
>JAFQGO010000237.1:0-9865 GCA_017398225.1 Oscillospiraceae bacterium
AGCATTTCGGGAGCGAGAGAATAGCCGTGATAAAGCGGCGCAAGCTCAAAGCCCATAAAGCCGAGCTTTATCATCTCTCTTGCATCACTTTCCCATGCCGGATATGCAGGATTAACTATTGCAAGCGGAAGAAACTCCGTCTTCCCGCTGTAATTTTTAAGCTCTTCCAAAAGCTCAAGGTTAGCTGTATTTGCATCTTTATAGAAGAATCCGTTTAAATTCGCAACGACCATATGAGTTATGCCGTATTCCTGCGCAAGCTTATCAAGACCTTCAAGCGTGTTGTATTTAAGATTTCTAAACGGCCAGTGACCGACATATGTATTGATATCTATAAACATAATTACTTACCTGCCCTTTCTAAAAATCTTGTAAATGCCTTGCCTTTAAGAATTGTCTTTTTATCTTCTTCCGAGATTTCTGCATCAAGGATTTTTGACACGCTTGATGACCACATACCGTCTGTTGCAAAAAGCATACGCTCGGCTCCCAAGTATCTCACAGACTCTTCTATCAGCGGTCTGTCGTGAATACTTCCACCAATATCGGCAAAAACATTCGGACAATCAGCAATCGCCTTTATCGCCCACTGCCAGTCACCGCCACCGCCGATGTGTCCCATAATAAAGGTCGCTTCAGGATAACGGCGGGCGATATTCGCCATATGCACACCGTCCGAGCAACGCGGTTGACGCATTCTTGTCGTTGGATCCATAATGTGAGCGCAGTGCATCAGTATCGGAACATCAAGCTCAATACACTTTTCAACAAGAGCATATTGTGCCGGGTCATCCATAAAATACTGGTGATAAAGCTTTACTCCGACAAAACCAAGTTCCTTAACGCAGCGCTCAACCTCACGGCACGCCGCTTCACTGAAACCGGGGTTTACAAACGCCTGGCCGTAAATTCTGCCGGGATAACGCTGAGTTGCCTCATAGACAAGGTCGTTTACACGCATACATTTTTCAGGAGGTGCGTGTTTATCAGCAGGAATAGGTTTTGAAACGACTATTTTATCAATACCAAGCATATCAACAACTTCCATCTGTTCGTCACAGTGCTGTGTGTCAAGTCTGTCACCCTCTGCTCCACGGTCTGCCATTATTCCGTTCACATGCTCATGCCATGAAACGACCGGATTGTTATGCATAATTTGAAGCTTTTGCTGAATGGTCATTATGAACATCTCCTTGTTTTTGGTAGGCGGTGAGAAATCCCGCCTCCCAATTCGTTCTGCTATTTTGCTGTGTGGTCAAGTATAAACTATCCTGATATAGCGTAAATGTTATCTATTAATGCATTTACTTAATCTTGTTATATGCGTTCTCATAAATTGAGAGAAGTTCGTCAACAGGCATCTCAGCAAGCTCTTCCTGGAACTTATCCCATTCTGTGAGCGGGCGCTGACCAATGATAAATTTCTGGAGATTTTCTTCTACAAGAGTCTTGAGAGAAGTCTCATAATCAGCAATGAGCTGAGATTCATCAGCCGAGAACTCGAGATAGAGAGTCGGGTCGAGATTCGGATAAATGTTTCCGAGGATAAAGTCATTTACCTCCTTTGCTTCATCAGAGAAGCCCTCAACAACAGATCCCGGGTCAACACGCAAATATGTACCGACTGTTCCGATACCATACAGCGAATTTAAATCTGCATCTTCTTCTGCAATAAACTTTTTCTTGCCGTCTACCACCTGATAAGTTTCGCCTTCCTTACCCCAGCTGATTGCAGCGGAACCTTCATCAGAGTAGAACCAGTTTACATAACGCATTGCGTTAGCTATTCTTCCGGCATCTCCCGTGTTACATATCGAATATCCCATCGGATCATAATTGTATTTTGTGGTCATCGGAACACCCATACCGTTTTCCACATACGGTGGAGTTACTGCTGTCAGGTTGAATTCATCATTTCCTGCAGCATGTGCAATGCTGTTAAAGAAATCAATTCTTACGTTATACTCCGGCATGATAAATCCGCGGTCGGTAGATACAAGCTCTTGCCATGTAGCAGCATTGATCGTATAAAAATCTGCAGGCATCAGCTTCTCACTGACCATTTTGTTCAAATAGACGACCATATCATACATGACGTCCTCAGTCGCACCGTAGCACCATTTTTCGTTTTCAAAATCATAATATGTACCCCAGTGGAAATTAGGCTTCCAGGAGCTTCCGATAACATTTATATTTGTTTTACCTTGTCGCATACAGAAAGGGTAAGAAGCCGGATAAAGTTCTTTAAGCTTCTTTGATACATTATAGAGGTCATCCATTGTCTTTGGAGCTTCAAGGTTGTGCTTTTTGAAGATATCCTCACGGTAGAGCCAAGTACGCACGTTTGTAGAGCGTTCTGTGCCGTAAATCGGCGCATAATAAACCTTTCCGTCTGCTGCACGACGAACATCTCTCATCAACTGCTCGTTTTCTGGGAGACTGTCCCAGAACGCGTTGTAGTCCTTCATATATTCGGGATAATCGTCAAGAGCCAGGAATGCGCCCTGCTCGCAGTATGATGCAAAACCAGACGGCTTACCCTGAAATCCGATAACATCAGGGAAACTTTCAGGCGATGCCATGATAAGAGGAAATTTCGTTCCGAAATCTGTCGCAGGAACAGCATTTACATTGACTGTTCCGCCAATTCCCTCACGTATACACTCCCAGACTGCCCAGTCTTCACGATAAGGCCACGAAGCTTGACTTGTAATAGTTACGTTTATAACTGCATCATCAGGGATTGCCTTCCCCTCAGGGATGTCGTATGATACTTCTCCACCGGCTTTTTCGCCTCGCCCTGTACATGCACAGAGTGCAAATAGCATAATGCCTACAAGAATAAGTGCTGTTAATTTTTTCATTTTCTCTTTCTCCTAATTTTTTATATCAACACATATTATGTGTCAATTACTGATTAACGTAATCAAGTATACGTTTTATAAGCACTGCGACCTCGGCGCGGGTTGTGTAGTCGGTCGGAGCGATGCGTCCGTTTTTACCGTTAACGAGGCCGTTTGCGATGAGATAGTTGACCGCGTCTTTTGCATAGTCCGCAACGTCCGCATAGTCGGGGTACGCGGATGCGTCGATCGTCGCATCGGTGTTACCCAATTTGCCGAGCTTTTCAAGTGCGCGGTAGATGATTACCATCATATCCTGACGCGTTATCGTGTTTCTCGGTGCGTACTTATTGTCGCCGATACCATTGACTATTCCCGTGTTGCGCGCTATCGCAAGCTCCGCTGCGAAGTAGTCGGTGTCGAGGACATCCGCGAAGTTCGCCGTGTCGTCACTTGTCATGCCGAATGCGCGCACGAGGAGAAGTGCATAGTCTGCGCGTGTGATGTTGTTTGCCGGTGAGTAGGTATTGTAGGTCGTGCCCTTTACAATTCCGTCATCCGCGAGGCTGTTGATGGAATCAGCCGCCCACGCGTGAGCGCCAAGGTCGATGAAGCGGACATCTCCGGAAGCAGTGCCGGAAGCCGAGCCGTCGTCCGTGGTTCCCGAACCGTCATCCGGTGTGGTTGCGCCGTCATCGGTGGATGGCGTATCGGTTGACGTGTTATCCTGCGACGGGGAGCTTGTTGTTGAACCGTAAACGGTTACAACAAAGCTCTTGGTTGCCTCACGCCCGGTTTCGTCATAAGCCGTTATCGCAAAGTGGTTTTCGCCTATTTGAGAAGCATCCGGCTTCCACGTAACAACACCTGTGTTGGCGTTAACACTCGCGCCTCTGGGAATGTTTGCGCCCAGATACGTTATCTTCTGACCGCTCTCGACTGTTGCACTGACAGTGGTTGTAAACGAGCTGCCTGCTGTTGCGGTCAGCTCTCCGACATCCTCAAATACCGGCTTGTCGTCATCAATGTTTGAAATGTGGATTGATGCGTTCTGACCCTTTGCTATGTTGTATACATAACCGAGCGACTCGTTGTTTTCGTCCTTATATTCACGGATTACGGTTATCGCACCGGTATGAAGCCTTACACCGCCGTCAATTTCTTCTGCACGCTCAATCTTATACACAGCATTCTCGACCATGTCGTTGCCTATAAAGACATATTCTCCGTCAAGCTCGGATATATCATCAGGAAGATTGTCGGTTTCAAGGTCAATATAATTTTCCATCGACATATCTTCCTCAAAGCCCGAAACCTTGCCGGTATACGCTTTCTTCGTATATGTCTTATCAGCGATAATATCACCGTCATGGACATAGGAGTATATATTCACACCGTTCTCATTCAAACTGTATACGCCGACAAAACCGCGGAAGTCAAAGCTGAAGCTGCCGTCGGTTACCGTATAGGTAAGCTTGTTGTTTGTTGTGTAGACGATATAGTCCGTGCGGAGCTTGCCGTAAGAATCACGTCTTACAACCTTTACCGCCTTTGCCGCATCGTTTCCGCTTTCCTTGCCGTCTGTCGAAATTGCAACGGATGACATCTCGGAAATGTAGCGGTCATTCTTATACGGTTCATATACGGTTGTATAGAGTGTATCAAGGTTTTTGCCGCTGCGGCGTGCAAGCACATACTCAAACGTTTCGGGAAGTACACCGAACTGCGTTTCGTTCCTACTTACCGGAACCATACCGCTTGTAAGTGCGACCTCAGAAAGTTCATAGCCGTCGTTAAGCATTGTCATACGCATATGAAGATTTCGGTTATCACTTATTGCTTTTCTGTAATCCGTGACCTTGAAATCAACAGAGAAATTCTCAACGTCGCTTGTGTCACGACGCACGTTCTTCATCCATGTATAGCCTGCCGGATGTACAAAGCTTGCAAGCTGATAGCTGAGACTTGGGTCTGCGCCGTATTTGACGTCTGCGCCGGCATATGAGCCGATGTAGTTGCCCGTCGCCGTGCCGTCATCTGTCTGATGCACGATGTTGTCAAGACCGACAGTTTCGTATATCTCGTCCGACTGGCTGTGGAAGCTGTAAATATGGTCGTTTCCACCCTTTATGCGGAAGAAGTCAACGCCGTAGGCTACATCGGGGCCTGCTTCTATCATAACGAGTGTTCTGCGGTAAATTGACGTTTCGTCGTAAATATCCGATGCATCTACGTCCATAAGCTTTACCGCACCTGAATCATCAAAGTGCTTCGGCGTACCCGTATCGCGGGTGGAATTTAACTGTGGTCTCTCATTGACCGTGACCGTGTTGTGCGAGATTGTCTGGCGGCACCACTGATAACGGTTTAAGTCATATCCTGACTTTTCGGGATAACCGAAATCGGGAGCCATGTTAAGACCGTATGCGTCAATGCCTATTGTCAGCGTATCCATATGCGCGTGTGAACGCTCATTTGTATCAAAAATCATCCAGAAATCGCGCATGTTATTTGTGTAAGTCGGCGTACCCTTCTGACCGAACTTTCCGCCGTCGCGCAAAACTGCAAAACCGTAGCCTGTCAGCATTCCGCTGTCGAGGTAGAGGTTATCGTCAATTCTTGCAAGAATCTCATCCTGTATACTCTCAGGATTTTCTGTGAAGATGTCATAGATAAGCCCCTCGACGGTATAACCGTTTCTCCGGTAAAGCTCTTCTGCAAGTGTGTTGCCGAGGTTTGTGTCCTTAAGATACATAAAGCCTGTTTTGAGCGTGCTCATATCCAGGCCGTACTGGAGACCGGCAGGGGCTGAGAAGTCACCCACCTCTGCAACGTGTGAATCGGTGAGCGTCATGGGAATGCTTGACGTAAACATCTTTGCAAACTTCGGGTTCTTATATATGTCATACTCCAGCTTCTGCTGTTCAGAAAACTCAGGGTTGTCCGCATACATATTAAGTGCTTCTGCACAGTCTACAAGATAGAGAACCCAGCCTGAGTTATAGCTCGGTGAGGATTCGTCGCCCATACCGTCACGGTCAACAAGACCCGTGAGGGTTGAACTGAGGTCACCGCCGCTGCACCAGGATTCTTGCTGTACTCCAAACGGCTTTTCAACCTTTTCGGTATAATATTCACCGGGCTTAAAAATCCATTCAATCATCTCGTTGCTTTCCGGCTCACACGCAAGAACAAGTGCCGCAGTCGCAAGAGCGCCCTGCTGCATGCCGTAGTTTCCGTAGATATCGCCGGTTTTGCAGTTGTCAAAGGTCTCGCGGATGATGTTATCCGCCCAATGCTCCCATATAAGGTCTGCATTGGTTTTCGGGTTTGTCGCCGTCGGATGCTGCGAAAGCTCTCGGACAAGTGTTTCATCCTCCATGAGAAGCGGATACAGTGCGTCGGCAGCATGGAGATAGTCACTTATAAAGCCTGTATCACCTATACGGCCGAGAATTTTTCCATCATAGCCGCCTCCTCCGCCGGTAACAAAGTTGCCCTTTTCAACTATGTCGCTGTACTCAAAAAACCACGGTGCATTTGTTGTGTAGTCGTGATAGAAATCAGCAAAGCGGTCAAGCAAGAGTGCGCCTGCTCTGCCGTATTTCGGATCGTTTGTATACACATACGCTGTTGCGAGGCTGCGCATTGCGCGGAACACGTTATAATATGCATTGTATGCATATGTAGAAATGTATGTATGCACCTCGGGAATATCAATTTTTTCAATCTGACGTCCCGTCACATAACCGAAGCCGTCGTCAACGCCCCACATCAGACCGTTTACAGGGTCTTTTGTGCGAGGGTCAACGTTATAGGTTGAGGCCGAGGGTTCTTTCCACAATTCGGTGTAAAGTTCATTGTAAAGATATCCGTTTTTATTACCGTAGCCGTAAAACTCATACCACGCATCCGTTCTCTTTTCTGTCGGGATGCTTTCGCAGTCACAAACTCCGTCAGCTGAATGGAAGAGCATTATATGGTGGTTTGTACGCGCACGGTCAACGTCAAACTGACCGTTCTCATCAAGACCAAGCTCATAGAAGCTTTCGAAATCATTTGACGGGAACAGACGCTTACAGTCAAGACACTGAAGTTTCCACGGACGGTTGTATATGTCAAGAGTGTAACCGCCGACGACTTTTCCGCTTGCATCTGCGTATTTATCCGCAATGGCTTCACCGCAATAGCGGCAGTATTTGTAGTCGGGATCTTCCTTAAGACCAATCTGACCGCCGCGCGGCATTCCCTGACTCCAAATAGTGTTGTACAGGATATCAATATTATTGATGTGCTCGTCGGCAGCTTCTATCGCACTCTTTACCGTATCTCGCGCCCAAGTATACTTTTCGACATTTTCCCATGCCGCCTCGCGCCGTGCATCGGTATAGTACGTTGAGCCTGTCTTGAAGGTACCCTCGCGGAAGGTGATTGTCGCCTCGTCCTCAAAACCGTTATAGCTTGCACGAATGGTGACATCGCCCTTAGCGGTTGCCGTGAGAAGATTATCGTCTGTCACAGCGTTTCCCGAGATTACGGTATACGTTACAAGAGAATCATCAAGCTTTCTCACGCTTCCGCTTTCGCGCGTGACACGGGCGGAAAGCTCAATCTCCTGTCCTACATAGCACTTTTGGACACAGTCGAGTATAATGCCGGTTTCGGGGCTGGAATCCGAAACATTTACGACTACGCTCTGCGATGTCTTACTGCCTTCGTATACTGCAGTAAGAGTGAGCGTTGTGCTTCCTTCTCCTACAGCATAAATTTTGCCGTTTTCAAACCGAGCAACCTGTTCGTCATCTGATTTATAAATATATGTAACTTCCGTATCTGGAATAATCGTGCCGTCAAGAAGGCGCGCACCAAGCGATACAGAGTAGGTTTCGCCTGCTGTAAGCTCCGTACTTTCGGGTGTGAACTCAAGGAATCTTATAACATTCTGTCCGTCGAGGACTAAAAGCCGCGGCAGTATGTTCTTGCCCTTTCCTTCATCCTTGAATACAACGAGGTATTCACCCTCTGCCGGGAAGTATACCGCACCAAGCCCGTCCTCATGCTGACGGTATGCACTAACCGTGTGGTCGATGTAGTAGTCAACCTTTCCTGCAAGGTTTTCTGTTGTGAAACTTTCGTTGACAACTGCATCGGCATTCATAAAGTAGATTTCAGCAACGCCGAGAGAATCCCTCTTGTGCTTTCCACCGGTGGTGGAAACCCAATATAAACCTTCTCCCGGAACTTTTATGCGGAATGCCGCCCAGGCACCGGCTGAAAACTTAAGGCTTACACCACCTGAGGTAGAAGCACTTGATGCCTGTGCAAACTGACCCGATTTGTTGCCTTCATACCATGCCCAGTTGCCGTCTGTGTCCGTATAATCTATTCCCGTTACATCCCATATGCGATAGCTGCCGCCGTCGGTTATGAGGTGGTCGGGATGCTTCTGCCAGCTGTCTGTTGCCGAGTTGAGCGTAATTAAATGTGTAATCAGACTTGCATCTGCGGTTGATGCCGCAATATCTGCTTCAATCTCACCGCGCATGGTTTCACCGTCAATGGTGACGTCTGCATAAAGAACGGCACGTCCACCGTCTCTGCCGGCTAAAACCTTACCTGTTTTCTCGTCAACGGATGCAACAGCGAAGTTATCTGTACCATAAACTATTTCCGCACCCGAAAGTGACTTTTCACTGCCGTCGGAATACACTGCTGCATCTGCACTTACCGCCGAGCCCGAGAAGCTCATCTTAACGCCCATGAGCTTTATCATCTCGCCGCCGTAGAGTGTGAGCGCTTGCGGAACCTCGTCTCCCTCAAACACAACAATATATTTACCTGTCTCCGCAAAGTCGTATGTTCCGCTGACCGCAGATGCGTTTTCAATAGTTGTGCCTATACGTAAAGTGCCGTTAAAATCCTCTGAGGGCTTTATCTCATAAGTACCCTTGTGCGGAACATTTATTTCAACCGCTGTGTATCCGTTGCCGGATTCAACGTATTGCCAGAGATTGTGCGTTGTATGGTAGCTCGCAGCTGTGATGTCTGAAACAGCGCTGAAATCATAAACCGCACTATATCCCGAATAGGTTTCGGGCAGGACGGTAACATTGATTACCGCCTTTTTCTCGCTGATACCGCTTTTTGCGGTCACTTCAACCTCAATTTTGTCTGCCGAAACGCCGGTTACAACGCCGTTTTTGTCAATAGAAACCACACCGTCTTTTTCGGGCTTGTATGTGATTTCACAGTTGTTTTTATCCAATTCCGTATAGTCGGAAAGATAACCCGAAACGGGGATTTCCTTGCTCTTGCCGACGTTTACGATGATATCCTCTGCCGCAAAGCTCTGCGCGGCAAGCTGTGTTTTTTCCGCGCCGAGTGTAAGACGCACGGGATACATGTTCGGAAGCTGTTTGCCGCCGTCACCTGCCGCCTTACTGCAGAAAACGAGTATCTGTTCACCGGCTTCTTCTATACGGAAGTCAGAAAGCGTTGCCGGTTTTCCCTCTGTATTCGTCGAACAGCAGTCAAACTCGCCGAGAGACGTTGCATCTCCCGAGGTGATGGCAGACGTTATCGCCGCAGATGATGTACCGGCAGGAAACAGATATACCTCACCTACACCGCCGCTCGTGGCAGGCGAATATTCAAGACTTGCCGAATATATACCTGCAACGGGTACGTTGATATTAAGCGCAACCCATTCTCCGACAGAAGTGGTCATATATACAAAAGAAGCTCTTGTCTGAATACCGCTGTTCGGTCGCTTTGCGGAGTTATATGACCAGAAGCCGTCTGTAAGCGCACTGTCAGTGACACTTGTAAGCGGTGTCTGCTCAGGGACATCAACTCTTGTAAAATCATACACGAGCTTATAGTCTGACGGGTACACCACAACCGGTGCTTTATACTCAACAAGCTTAAACCTTACCGGCAGAAGCGGAACATAGTTTGTGTTGAATATCTCCGTCGCGTTTGAGCCGTTTGCCGCAAGGGTGAGATAATATGTACCCTCTGTG
>JAFQGO010000238.1:0-2615 GCA_017398225.1 Oscillospiraceae bacterium
CCGAATGCCTCAATGCCGAGATTTAAAGTATCAAGATGTCCGTGTCCCTGATTTCTGCCGAAATATATCCAGTAATCACGCATATTGTTGTAATGGGTGATATGTCCCATATCTGCGTATTTTGCACCGTCCCGGAGTACAGCGAAGCCATATCCCGTAAGCATTTCGCTTTCCTGAACAAATCCTTCACCCATACGGTCGAGAACTTCCTGTTTCATCCGTTCCGGATCTTTTGTGAAGATATCATAATGCAGGCCGTCTGCCGTGTTTCCGTTTCTCTTATATATGTATGCGGCAAGCTCCTCTCCTACCGGTGAGTCCTTAAGGCTGCGAAATCCCGCCGTAAGAATATTGATATCGTCCATATAATCAATTGATGCAACGGCACCTGAATCACCTATCTGTACTGTATACGAATCCGACAAGACAAGCGGAATATAATCTGTGAACATCTTCGCAAACTTCGGGTTCTGGTAAAGGTCATACTTTTTATCTTTACTGTACATCTGCAGCATATCGGCACATTCGTAAAGATTTTCCACCCACGCGCTGTTATAGTTTGGTGATGACTCGTCACCCGCACCGTCGCGGTCAACGGCATTCACAAGCTGAACACTTAAATTTCCGCCTGTACATTTTGCGGTATTGTTGTTTCTGTCCTCCGACCATTTGCCCGGCTGATATATCCAGTCAACTATCGCGCTGCTTTCCGGCTCTGTATCAAGAACAAGTGCCGCTGCCGCAAGCATTCTCTGCTGAAGACCGAAGTTACCGGAAATGTTTCCTTCCTTTGCCGCAACAAACGACTCACGGAGAAGCCCGTCCTCAATATTTGCCCAGATTTTATCTCCGCTTGTTTTTGTGTTTTCAAGGTTATATTTTTTCGCCTTTTCCGAAAGGAATTTTATAACCTCGGGGTCATTCCGCATCGGATACGCCGCATCGGCATACTGGATAAACGTTGTTGTATATGTACAATCATTTATCCTTCCGTAAATTTTACCGAAGCCCGAGCCGCCGTGTGCAATCAGGTACATATTATCCCACTGCTTGTATGAAAAGCTCGGGAAAACGTCTGCAATGCGGTCTACGAGAACACAAAGTGCTCTTCCGTATCTGCTGTCGTCGGTATATAGATACGCTTTACCGAGGTTAAGCAGATTTCTGTTTACCTCTTTCCACACCTCGTGCGTGTAGTATGCTATATATCCGTGACGCTCCTCAACATCATTTTCATATTTTCTGCCCGGGAGATATCCGAGACCGTCATCAACACCCCATCGCTTTCCGTCCACCTTTGCTCCCGTGCGCGGGTCTTTGTTGTAAAGCTCCGATTCCGGGTTATAAAGCTCGGGATAAAGCTCGTTGAAAAGCGCATCCTTCTCGCCTCGTGCTACTGCCTCGGCATTAGCTTTTACAGCGCGGTCGCGGTCGTAATATCCGTGCTCATCAAGTCCGCGCTCATACAGAAGCCCGAAATCGTTTGAAGGGAAAAGACGTTTACAGTCAGGACACTGAATCTTCCACTTTCTCGAGTAGATATCCACATCAAACGCGCCGCCCTTGCGGTCTCCGTATTCCGCGGCATTATCGTTTCCGCAGTAACGGCAATAGATATAGTCGGGATCACCCTCTGCGCCTACCTGTTTTGAACGCGGAAGTCCTTCACCGGTTATATGGTCATAAAGATACTCGTAAGTCTGAAGAGCATCATCTCCGTTTTTCACTGCAATATCTGCAAGCTCACGCGCCCAGTCGTATTTTTTTATGTTCTCGCGCGCTGCTGCACGGCGCTCATCTGTATAGTAAGTTGAAGCTTTCTTCTCTGTCGGTTCTCGGAACACAATTTCAACCGGTTTGCCGGTGACGGTATCGCCTGTGGGATTCGTGCCTGCACGGACAAGCACGGTTCCGGCGCTTTCCAGCCTGACATATTCCCCGTCACAAATCTCGCCGGCATCACCGACAATTTCATATGTAACATCGGAATTTGAAAGCTTAAAGCTTTTTCCGCTGTTAAACAGTACAGTTGCGGAAAGCTTTACCTTTTCGCCCGCAAAATTCATTCCGTCAGCAGAAACCGTAACGTCTTTTATTCCGCTTGTGTCCGTTACGGTTATCTCCTGCTTTGCAGTCATTGTTCTTCCGTTGTGCGTTACGCTGACATAAACATTTGTAACCCCGTGGCCGGTTGCAGTTATAATTCCGTCTGTACATTCCGCTACGGAATCATCCTCTGTGCCGTACACAACATAAAGCTCATCCTCCGGAATTTCCGTACTGTCAAGAAGGCGGGCTTCAAACTCGACCTTTGTCTTGTCCGCTGTGCCGTCAGGGTATATTTTCAGTGTCTTTTCTTCCGTTTCAATATCAAGGAATCTGAAAATATTGCCCGCATCAAGCGTCAGAACACCCGGATACTGGCGAAATCCCGTCAATCCCTGCCTGCTTGCAACGAAAACGAGGTTATATACTCCTGCAGTAAGGTCAACGCCCGAAAGCTCTGTCGTTGCGGCTTCCGCGTTATCCTCTGCATAGTATGCGACCTCACCGCCTACCGGCTCTGCCGCAGAAAGCGCGGCATCTATATCCGCTACATCTCCCGGGAGAATATA
>JAFQGO010000239.1:0-3980 GCA_017398225.1 Oscillospiraceae bacterium
ATATTGGTATGGATGCATTCGGACTAAACTTCCTGCCTGACCTTGGCTATCCCACCTCAGCTGATAGCCAGCCACGCACTCTTCAGTGGGACGCGCGAACGCTTTCACACAACACGGTTATGGTAAACGAAATACAGCAGGACGTGACCCAGCAGAGAGGGAAAAGTCTTCATTTCGATGCCACGGAAAATGTTCAGCTGATGGACGTTGAGGCGCCTGATGCGTACCGTGGCAGCAACGTTTCGGAATATCGTCGTTCCGTAATAATGATAAAGATAGATGAAGATAATTTCTACGGTCTTGATTTGTTTAGAGTAAAGGGTGGCTGGAGCCACGAATTCAGCCTGCACGCCCAGTCTGATGAAATCGGATACACAAGCGGAGTCGATTTTGTTCCGCAGGTAGGTGAGGATGGAAAATACAAGGGAAATTATGCCGGAATTGACGTGGACAGCAATCCAACCGGAGCAGGATACACAGGCCCGGACCCGAACTCCCCAATTACGGCAACCTACAACACGGTTTATCCGCGCGGATATACATGGCTTGAAAATGTAGACCGCGGAACACCTACTTCGGACAAGATAGAGCTTGATTTTAATATCAAGGACTTCAGGAAGACTCTTTCCAACTCTAAAGGACTCCATCTTCGCGCAACGATGCTCGGTATTGCGCTTGACAGCGAGGTAAACACAGCTACCGGTTATGCGCCGAACAAGAAGGATAATGAATCTATACCGGGAATCCGCTATGCGTTTGTAAAGCGCAAGAGCGGGGATAAAAACACTGAGCTTGATACGCTCTTCACAACCGTTTACGAGCCTTACAGAGAAACAAGAACGCTCTCTGATATATCAGAGCTTGTGATGACCGTATCCGCAGGCGAAGCGGGAGAAAACGACATCGCCCGTTGCGTAAAGGTTACCCACGCAGACGGCGAACGGATAGACTACATCTTCTACGCTACGAATAATAAGGTCACATACACAGTAACCGATGGTGATAAGATATTCACCTTCCGTGGCTTTGTCGGCGTGATAACGATGAAAAACGGCGCTGATATTTATAAGTACATTTGTGACGGCGATATTCTCGATGAAGTTGTTCCGCAAAAGAAAGCAATAAATGCCCGCGTTACATACTTCACGGAATCCTCTGAGTTTGAAAACGAAATCCATATAAAGCCGCTTGATCCGTTAAGCGCAGAAGAAATCAAATTGCTCCCGGGCCGTTATATATATATAGAAAACGGAAATGTACGCAACGTGGCATATAAGATTGAAAACGCAAAGTCAAACGGTAATGAAATTATCCTGGATATCGGAGACTGTACGCTTATAACCGGACAGATCGACCCATATGAAGAGGATAAGGTAGGCAATTATAAGTACAGTATAGCAAAACGCGCAGATTGCGTAATTCCGCTTTCGTGGAGCGAAAACAACGCACCGTGGGTGAATGAAGTATCTGATAAGACAGTATCCGCAGGAAGTTCTCTTTCATTCACAATCAATGGCTTAAGCCCGATTAAGAATATGGGAACATCGCTTTCTATCCGTACTGCACCGCGTGGAGTAAGCCTTGATTCCGAGACCGGTGCATTTTCGTGGAAACCGGATGCATCTCAGGTGGGTACACACGTTATTACAGTTGCAGTAACGGATGCAGATGGAAGGCAATCTGTAAAAGACTTCAAGGTAGAGGTTTACGGTTCAACAATGGGTGATAAAAAAGAACCCGTTGAAGCTCCGCCTGCCGGAGGAGGCGGTGGAGGAGGCGGTGCAGCACCGAGTGAAAAACCGGATGATGCAACAAATACCGACAAAACCGACACAGCCGATGAAAAGGAGAACAATGAAAGCCTTCTCCTCGAGGAGAAGGTGCCGAGCGAAGGCGAGGCGGATGAGGTGGATGAGGTGGAAAAGCCGCTCTTCACAGACCTTTCTAACCACACATGGGCATCTGATGCAATAAACGCCCTTGCAACAGATGGCATAATTCGCGGTACATCGGAAAGCACATTCTCGCCTGCAAATAACATCACCCGTGCAGACTTCGCGCTTCTCCTTGTCCGTGCGTTCAATCTTGCAAGCGATAACACGGAAAATTTCGCAGACGTAAGTGCAAACGATTACTTCGCCACCGAGCTTGCAATAGCACGCAACAACGGAATTGTAGGCGGCATCGGCGAAAATAAATTCGCACCCCGCAATCCCATCACCCGCCAGGATATGATGGTAATCGTCTACCGCGCACTGCAGAGCCAAAGCCTTCCCCTTGAGGAGAAAGGGGACCGCCGAACGGCGGTGGATGAGGTGTTATCACAATACCCCGACTTCCCCTCCGTCGCGTCCTACGCCCGCGATGCCGTCTCCGCCCTCATCGCCAACGGCATCGTAAACGGTAAATCCGGTCTTATCGCACCTCTTGACTACACCACCCGCGCAGAGGTTGCAGTGCTTATTAAGAGAATACTTGATTATGTAAAGTAACCCAATCTACGGATGCAGGGCAATAAATCGGTTAGCACACTTATGTGTTAATATAAAAAACAAACCTAAGGAGGAAAATAGAAAATGAAAAAAAGACTCTTGGCACTTTTGCTTGCAGCTCTTATGTTGCTGACATTTGCCGCTTGCGGCGGTGAAAAAGCGGTAGAAGAAGTTGCAGGAGAACCCGAACCTGGCAAAGCACTTCCTGCCGATGCGGTTTTGGACGTTGTAATCGCAAGCCATGCAAGCTGGCCGTACAACGAAAACTGGGAAGTTTGGAAAGCAATTCGCGAAGGTGTGGGCGGCACGATAAACGTCAACGCTTATCCGGAAACTGATTTTCAGACAAAGTTTACGCTGATTATGGCAGATCCGGAAAATCTCCCCGATGTTATCGGTTTCCAGAATGTTTCAGCTGCGAACAAGTATTTCGAGCAGGGGGCATTCCTCGCACTTGACGACAATCTCGAATACCTGCCGAACTATGAAAAGTTCTGGAGCTCGGTATCGCCTGAAGAAAAGGAGAATACATACGATATCCGTCGCGTTTCCGATGGCAAGATATATGCTGCACCGCCACTTGGCAACGAGCGTCAGATGAACGTTATGTCGTGGCTCTATCGTAAGGATATTTTTGATAAGCACGGTTTGAAGGTTCCGGAAACGATGGATGAGCTTTTTGACGTATGTATGCAGCTTAAAGAACTGTATCCCGACAGCTACCCGCTTGGTCTCCGCTCAGTGTTCTCGCGTATCAACACTATAGGCTCAGAGTGGAAACCCTATTTCTGCTACAGTCCGTATTATGATTTCAATGCCGGGAAGTGGGAGTATGGCGCACGTGAGGATACGATGCTTGAAATCGTTACATATCTTAAAAAGTGCTATGATAACGGTCTTGTCGCGAAGGATTATATGACAATGGCAACAAACTCATGGCAGGAGCTTATCACAACCGACCGCGCATTTATCACCTGCGATTATCAGACGCGTATGGATTTCTTTAACGGTATCGCGCGTGAGTATAATCCCGGGTTTAACTTTACTGCAATGAAGCCGCCGAAGGCAAATACGGCAACGGGTGCACACCTTCTCGCAAAAGAAAACTTTGATAATCAGGGCATGGTCGCATGTAACACAGGAAATAAAGCATCGCAGATCAATGCACTCAGGTATATCGACTGGTTCTATTCCGATGAAGGTAGCCTCGCGGTAAGCTGGGGGAAGGAAGGTGTTACCTATGAAGAAGTCGACGGAAAGAAAAAGTTCATCCTTCCCGATGACGATGCAACGGCAAAATCCAATTACGGATTCCAGACAATAGGCACATATCTCCGTCTTGACCCTGCAGCATCCGATGCACTTGTATCAGAGGAGCAGGCGGCAACAACAGATATGATTCTGGCTAACCAGACGGATTATTTAAATCCGGTTCGTTGGCTGAAACCGAGCGATGAACAAGCTGATAAAATAGCAGAGCTTAATACC
>JAFQGO010000240.1:0-2944 GCA_017398225.1 Oscillospiraceae bacterium
AACGCGGCGCACAATCTCTGAACCCACTGAGAAGCCCGGCGTTGCCTCGTGAGCAATAAGAAGCCTGCCTGTTTTCTTTACGGAATTCAGAACTGTTTCCATATCAAGTGGAACTATTGTGCGGAGGTCGATAAGCTCAACCGATGCCTCCGGCATCTTTTTGATTGCCTTTTCGCATACAGGAACGCCCATTCCGTAGGTGACAATTGTGATGTCATTTCCTTCCTGTAGAATGTTTGCTTTTCCGAGCGGGATAAGATATTCTTCATCCGGAAGCTCTATCGGGGTGTAATAGAGATTTCTGTTTTCCATAAAAATACACGGTGTGTTGTCGCGTATTGCAGATTTTAGAAGCCCCTTTGCATCATATGCATTTGATGGAATGATAACCTTGAATCCCGGCACTGTGCAGAACCATCCCTCTAAACTTTGTGAATGTTGTGCAGCCTCGCGGGAGCCTGAGCCATACTGCGCACGGACAGTTATCGGAAGCTCCATCTGCCAGCCGGACATAAGGTCTGCCTTTGCCGCCTGATTTACAAGCTGATCCATACACGCCGTTATAAAGTCCATATACATAATTTCTGTGACAGGGCGGAGTCCTGCCATTGCCGCGCCTACGCAGAGTCCGGTAAATCCGGCTTCGGATATAGGGGTGTCCATAGCGCGTATTGCGCCGTATTTTTCGTAAAGTCCTCGCGTCGCATTCCAGACGCCGCCGTATTCACCGATATCCTCTGCAATGACGAAAACGCGCTCGTCACGAGCCATTTCTTCATGTATCGCCTCATTAACTGCATCAAGCATATGTATCTTTTTCATATTGCATACCTCGCACTGATTTTTTTGAGAAAGTCTGCCGTGTCGGGCAGGGGAGCCTCCTTGCCGAACTGTATTGCATCGTTGATTTCGTTTTCAACCTCTTTTGCAATAACTGCCATTTCGTAGGCATCAATAATTCCTTTTTCAATAAGGCGCTCGGAATAAACTTTAATCGGGTCGTGGTCTGCCCACCACGCAACAACCTCCTTGGGACGGAAAATTTCAAGGTCACGTATAACGCGGCAGTGCCCCTCAACGCGATATGTCTTGAATTCTATAAGCGTTGGACCATCACCACGCCTTGCGCGGTCAATTGCCTTTTTAGAAGTCTTTATACATTCGTCGAGGTCGTTTCCGTCGCACTTCACGCCAACCATATCATACGCCTTTGCACGCTCAAAAATATCCGGATTTGCAAGCGTTTTGTATGACGGCGTTGTTGCCGCAAACAGATTGTTTTCGCAGGCAAAAATTATCGGCAGTTTCCAGAGTGAAGCCATGTTCATTGCCTCATGGCACCAACCTTCGTTTGATGCCCCTTCAGAGAAGAAACAGACGGTAACCTTTCCGTCGTTTAAATACTTTGATGCATATGCTGTGCCGATTGAAACAGGAACACCGCCGCCGACGATTCCGTTTCCTCCCATAAATCCGAGCTTTGGATTGAAAAGATGCATTGAACCGCCATAGCCGTTTGAAACGCCGCTTGCCTTACCCATAAGCTCTGCAAAAATTTTTTTAAGGTCAAGTCCTTTTGCGATTGCGTGACCGTGTCCGCGATGCGTGGAAAATACATAGTCATCTTCGTTTAAGTTCAGGCAAACGCCGAGTGCGCACGCCTCCTCGCCGGTATAGCAGTGAACCGCACCGTCAACAAAGCCTTCGTTTGCAAGGTCCTTGATAACGCGTTCAAACTCACGCATAATGATCATTGTTTTCAGGTTCTGCCTGCATTGCTGTTCTTTCTTGCCCATGTCGCTTCTCCTTTATATTTCTTTATTTACTGTGCCGTTTATCGTTATCCCGCCGTCGCAGGGGATTATAACGCCGTTTAAATAACTCGCATCATCGGAAGCTAAAAATGCCGCAAGTGCTGCAACATCTTCAGGCTTGCCCCAACGCTTAAGAGGAGTTATTTGTTTTAAGAAAAACTCGTTGTCAAAGTTCGGGTCGTTTAAGTTGCTTTCCTTTACCATCTCGGTTTCAATCGCCGCAGGTGCAATGCAATTTGTGCGGATGTTGTATTTGCCGTAGTCAACTGCAAGCGAGCGGGTAAGCGTAACTGTCGCACCCTTTGTTGCCGTATACGCTGCACATCCGGGAATGCCTACAACACCTGCACTCGATGCAGTGTTGATTATTGCTCCTCCGTGCTCCTTCATAAGCGGAATTGCAAATTTAGTGCAGTGGTATGTTCCGTCAAGATTGATTGCGAGCACCTTTTTCCATGTGCCCCCCTCAACCTCGTCAAGAATATTGTCGCGTCCGCCTAAAAATACAGATGCATTGTTGTAAAGCACATCCACCTTACCGTGCTTCTGTGCTATCTGTTCAAATGCAGCTTTGACGGAGGCTTCGTCGGAAATGTCGGTTTTTATAAACCATACGTCACAAAGCTCACCCTCAAGCGCTTTTCCTGCAGCTTCGTTTACGTCGAGGATAACAACCTGCGCTCCTTCAGCAGAAAATCTGCGTGTGCCGGCTTCGCCGATTCCGGAGGCTCCGCCTGTTATTACCGCAACCTTGCCTTTTAACTTCATTTACAGTCATTCCTTTCATTATAATCAAAGAATTTCATTGAAATTCTTACAGATTCTTTTATTGCAGCTCTCTAAAAACACATTTTCCGGCTTTGGGGAAACGTTTCTCTAAAGCTGTAAAAAAATATAGAAAGCTTAGCGCTGTTCTATATTCGCTCTGAGAAGAAGAGTGGGAGAAATAAGAATATTTCTTTCCTGCTCCTTATCACAGCTTCCGTAGCTGTTTTTTGAGTACAGATATTCATATGCACATCGCACAGCGCAGCGTCCGACATTCCGCTGATTCTGATAAATTGTTGCCTGCATAATGCCGCGCTTCATGTTTTCGCAAAGCTCGTCATACACATCTGTGCCGACAACCG
>JAFQGO010000241.1:0-6945 GCA_017398225.1 Oscillospiraceae bacterium
ATTTAAGCTTGAAAGTGCGAATACCGAAAACTTTGCAGATGTATCTACATCGGATTACTTCGCATCTGAGCTTGCAGTAGCACGAAACACAGGTATAGTCAACGGCATCGGTGATAACAAATACGCTCCGCGCAACACAATCACCCGCCAGGATATGATGGTGATTGTATATAGGGCGCTCCAAGCCTTCCTCCCGGAGGGAGCCTCGGCAGAGCAATACCCCGACTTCACCTCCGTCGCACCCTACGCCCGCGATGCAGTCTCCGCACTTATCGGCGAAGGACTTGTAAACGGCAAATCCGGTCGCATCGCCCCGACGGACTACACAACAAGAGCAGAAGTAGCGGTACTTCTCAAACGTATACTTGATTACGTTAAATAACATCAAATTGCATGGCGGGCAGCTGTGCTGCCCGCCATTATCGTAAGGAGAAATAAGAATATGGCAAATAAAAAACACTGGTGGCAGGAAGTGCCGCTTACGATAAGTGCTGTTCAGGCTAACTGGGGTAATGACCCGGAATGGGTGCTTGATGAGTATGTAGCAAAGCAAGGTTTTAATACAGAGCAGCTTCTTCATTTGACAGCAGAGGGGATACTTGGAAACTATAACGAGAAACGCGACGCAAAAAGGCTTGATCGCTATCTTCAGAAATCAAGGGCACACGGCATCCGCGAAATAGTGTATTTTAATACGCATATAGTTGATGGAGATACCGCAAAGGAGCATCCGGAGTGGTGCGAACGCACCTCTGACGGAAAAGCCATGATCCAATACGGCACATATAACCTTGTTTGCGTAAATCCCGAAGGCTCGTGGCATAAGCAGTTTTTAAAGGATATAGAAGCGCTTTGCAAGCATGACATTGACGGTATATTCCTCGACGGTCCCGCTATGCGAGAAACCGGCTGTTACTGTGATGCGTGCCGCGCAACTTTTGAAAAAAGGTTCGGACATTCAATTTATGAAGCCACCCGCCGTGAGCTTTATGAGCTGCGTATAGGCTCGGTTACGCAGCATATAAAGGAGGCTTACGAGCTTGTAAAGAGCATAAATCCGGAGATTGCGCTGTATTTTAACAATCATCCGATAGGTGGCAGCGTGGTTGGCGTACATGCAAGAAAGCTTTATGATTATGTCGATATCATCGGTAACGAAGGCGGTTTTCACAGAGCAGAGCTTAATCGTGCGGGATTGTGGAAGGTGAGCTCTAACATGAAAGCACTTGCGGCTATTTCGGAAGATATGCTGAAGGGAGAAAAACCGCTTGTCTGCTTCTTCGCCGGAAATATGAGCGGAACTCCGTGCTACATGCACACTCCGGCTGAGACACAGCTTATATACTCCCAGGCTCTTGCAAACGGCGCTAATGTGTGGTACGGCGTTCATTTCTCACCGTCTGAGTTTATGAACACGGAAGCCTGCCTTACAGCAAAGGAAATGAACGAGTTTGTGCTTTCAAATAAGAGTATATTCGCACCGTCAAAGACCTGTGCAAGGGTTGCTATCGTCTGGTCGCGCGATACAACCGATAATTATGAAACAAGCATAGATGAAAGTGATTTTGTTGCGGCAAGAAAAGCGGATAACGCTGAACGTGGCGATCTTTTTACTGCGGTTACTTTTATGATAGATGTGCTTGAGAGAAATCACATCCAGTTTGATATTATGGATGAACATTCTATTCAGGACGGAACGATAAACAGATAAGAAGCGGTTATACTTCCGGAGCTTGCCTGCGTGTCGGAAAATACCGCAGAATGCATCAGGCGCTACGTTGCCGAAGGCGGAAATGTGCTTGCAAACTTTGATGTAGGAGTATACGACGAATTCGGGGAGTTTGAGGGAAAATCAAAGCTCGGCGATGTTTTCGGAATATCAGGTGAGCTTAAAACGGTAAAATTGCCGCTTTTTGGAACCTCGTATACGTTCAAAGAAAAGGAAGATGCCCTGCTTGATGCACTTTCATTCTTCCGCATTCCATCTCCTATGCTGAATGCCGAGTGGGATATAGCGCCCGATGCAGAGGTGCTTATGAGCACCGGTTATCCGTATGAGACTGTTTTCGGAAATATGGCAAAAGCTAAGAGATTTCCGTCCGTTATAAAGCACACTTACGGAAAAGGCTGTGCATATTACATCAGCGGAACCATCGGCGAAACGGCAACAAATGTAAGGAATATTCCGGATTATACAAATCTCGTAAGGCAGTTCTGCGATATAACATCACGTCCGGTTGTGAAATCCGATGCTCCGGGATTGTATGAGGTTGTATTGAGACGTCAGGAAAACCGGTTTATTCTCCATGTAGTAAATCTTACCGGGGCAATGGAAAGACCTGTTCGTGAGCTTGTTCCGTTATACAATGTTCCGTTTGAATTAAATCTCGACGGCTTCGGAATTGAAAAAGAGAAATATTCCGTAGATTCCATGCGCGGCGCAAATCTCAAAAACGTGAAGGTCAATGGCAATAAGATAAGCTTCGAGCTTGATAAGATTGACGCTTACGAGATAATAGTAATTGAATAAAAGAGGAAAGCTGAATGAATGTACTTATCTTAACGGATCTTGAAGGGATCAGTGGTGTTGATTACAAAGAACAAGTTCATGATACAAACTCGGACGGATATAAGTACGCTTGCGAAAGACTGATGGCAGACACCAATGCCGCAGTAGAGGACGCAAAGCGCGCAGGTGCAGATAAAGTCATCCGCGATGACTTTGTTGAAGAAAGACCATATCTCACTCGCATAGATGCACGTACCGTTGAGCGGGTTGCCAAAGAGATTAAAACATATGAAGATGTACAGTTTTAGGCGAGAAATAAAGAAAGGAAGATAATATGCGTGCAGGTTGTTCAAAAGAAATAATCACCCCGATTAAACCGATAAAGCTTGCTTGCGTAGGTGATTCTGACAAAAATTTCAGTTATATTCACGATGATGTATATGTCCGCTGTCTTGCCCTTGATGACGGTAAGAAGATGGTTGTTCTCATGAGCGTAGATTTGCTTTTTCATGATGCACTGCTCAATGATGCAATCGCATGCTACGCGAATGAAAAATACGGAATAGATAAAAGTTCTGTGACTGTAGGATACACCCACTCTCACACATCACCGGCTTCGCGTGGATATAACCGTAACCATCACGACGATGAATATGAGGAGCTTCTTCTTACCCGCGCAAAGGCGTGCCTTGACCGCGCTGTAAATACCATGTTTGAAGCAGAGCTTGAACACGGGACCTTTGATGCGGATTTCAATATCAGCCGCAGAGGACAAATTGATGGAAAATTTGTCAACAGACCGGATTTTGATTACCCGCGTGACCGTGAGTTTTCCGTGCTTTGCGTGCGTGATATCTCCGGCAATGTTCGTTCAGTTATAGCAAATTACGCCTGCCATCCGGTTTTTTATCCGACAAAGGATTCTGTCAGCGGAGAGTTTCCTGCACGTCTTTGTCAGCTCCTCGATACAAAATATTACGGTGCGGTATCTTTGTTCTTTCAGTCATCGGCAGGAGATGTTCGTCCGCGTCCGGCTGTGGATATGGAAAAGTTCAGCGATCCCGCGTGTACCTGGCCGTGGAAGCATGGTCTTACATTTTCAGATATCTCTGTATTTGCGGAGGATATGTGCAGAGAAGTTTCAAAGCTTATAGAAAACGGCGGATGTACTAAAAAAGAGGTGTTCTTTGATTCGAATGCTTTTGAAATAGAGCTTCCAATGGATGGAAAACCGATTGAATATTTTATAGAAGAAAAAGTAAAGCGAATAAACGATCCGGATAATGTATATCGCAATAACGCAATTTATATTTCAGACGGCGGATATGAAAAGCTTTCGGATAGCTTAATGCTTCGCGCCTCCGTCATAAAGCTTTCGGATGATTTGTACATAGCAACGCTTGGCGGAGAACCGTGTTTCGGTGTCAGAAAAGCTATAGAAAGAGCATTTGGTGATAAAAAAATAATCTTCATCGGTTACACTGATGCTTGTGCGTATATAGTGGATGACCGCATTCTTTCAGAAGGTGGTTATGAGCCGACCTGCCATCTTGAATATTGCCTCAAGGGTCCGTTCAAGCCGGGACTTGACGCACGATATACCAATGCGTTTGAAAAGGCGTTGCAGAGAATGAAATGACATCGTGATAAATGGAAAAAGACCGTGAATTGTAAGTTTTTACAATTCGTGGCCTTTTTTTGTTTCAGTTTTGCGCTTGCCTGCGTATCGGAAAAGACCGCAGAATGCATCATTATCTGATTAAACTCTTTTAACTATTTCTTTTTGTGACTTAACTATGCAATCGGAAGGATAAACGCCGCGCAGGGAGGTAAGCGGATACACCGAGGTGTTTTTCCCTACCACGGTACCGGGATTAATAACAGAGTTACATCCGATATCCGCACCGTCACCGAGAATTGCCCCGACCTTACGGCGCTCTGTTTTATAATCACGATCTCCTCGTATAACAACGTTTTTTCCGTCTGCTTTCAGATTTGAACATACTGCTCCTGCACCAAGATGTGCGTGATTACCGAGAACAGAATCTCCGATATAGTTGTAATGAGGTGCCTGAACATCGTTAAGAAGAATGCAGTTTTTAAGTTCCGAGGAGTTTCCTATAACGCACCTTTCGCCGGTTATTACGTTTCCTCTTATATATGCCCCCGGGCGGATTTCCGTACCTCTGCCGATAACGGAAGGACCGATTATCGTTGCTGTAGGAGAAATGATAACATCTTCTCCGATAAGAACGTCATCCGCAAGAAGGCGGTAACCGGGCATACCGTCGGCTATAAGCTTCTCGGCAAGCTCTCCGATTTTACCGAGAAGCTCCCACGGATATTCGCAACTTTCAAAAAGAGGCTTGAGATACGCTGTTTCGCATTCAAAAAGCTCTGCTGTTTTCACCCTTTTAATCAATGCTGTATCCCCTTTCTGAAATTACGTCTGCTATAAGCTCTGTATATTCTTTGCATTTTTGCTCGCTTTGGCATTCTGCCATAATCCGTATCAGCGGTTCTGTGCCGCTTGGACGAAGAAGAATTCTGCCCTTGCCGCCGATTTCGCGCTCTGCTGATTTAACAGCCTTTTGAACCTCGGCATCTCCAAGCACTGCGTCCTTATCCACCACTCTTACGTTTTTAAGTGCCTGCGGATAAATGCTCACGCCCTCCGCAAGCTCAGCGAGTGACAGCTTTGAATCACAGATTTCCTCGGTAAGCATTATTGCCGTGAGAATACCGTCGCCCGTTGTGGCGTATTTTTTGAGAATTATATGTCCCGATTGCTCTCCGCCGAGGCTGTAGCCGCCCTTTTGCATACACTCGTAAACAAAGCGGTCGCCAACCTTGGTCTGTATGCTTTTTATTCCTGTCTCGGAAAAGCTTTCCGCGAGACCGCTGTTTGACATAACGGTGGTCACCACCGTGTCCTTGCTGAGCATACCGCGGGATTTTAAGCGTTTGCCGAGAATATAGAGCATAATATCTCCGTCTATCACATTTCCGTTTTCATCAACGGCAATACAGCGGTCTGCATCTCCGTCAAAGGCAAAGCCGCAATCGAGGTGCTTTTCGCGGACAAGATCCTGCAATTTTTCTATATGGGTGGAGCCGCAACCGTTGTTTACGTTAAGTCCGTCAGGCTCTGCTCCGATGACAACTGTTTGCGCACCGAGCGCACCGAACACGGATTTTGCAATCATCCACGAGGCTCCGTTTGCACAATCAAGCCCTATTTTTAAATCCTTATAGGAATTTGAAGCAAGGGATATAAGATATCCGAGGTATCTGTTTCTTCCGGAGGAATAATCCACTATCCGCCCGATGCGGTCGCCCGTGGCAAACGGCAAATCGCCTGATAAGCCAAGCGAGGAAAAATCTCCGTCGAGATAGCTTTCAATAAGTGCCGTTGTGTTGTCGTCAAGCTTTTCGCCGTATTTGTTTATTACTTTAATTCCGTTATCGTAATACGGGTTGTGGGATGCGGTAATCATTATTCCGCAGTCAAACTCATCCTGACGCGTTACATAGGAAACGCTCGGCGTTGTGGTAACGTGGAGCATATACGCATCGGCACCGGATGCCGTAATTCCCGCGGCAATGGAATATTCAAGCATATAGCTTGAGCGCCGCGTATCTTTTCCGATTACAATTCTCGGACGGTAGCCTGAGTTGCCGCAGCCGGAAAGAGAGGATGAAAAATACCAGCCGAGAAACCTTCCGACCTTATATGCCTGAACAGAAGTAAGCCCGACGTTCGCCTCGCCGCGGAAGCCGTCTGTACCGAAGTATTTGTTTTTCTTGTTTTTTTCCTCATCCGAGCGCAAGCAAATTTCATCCCTCAGAAGCGCATCGGCAGAAATGCCAAAAAGCTCACAGAGCTGCAGAACCTTATCTATCTGCGGGAGAGACTGGTCCATCTCCCATTTTGAAACAGCCTGCCGGGAAACGGAAATCTTTTCCGCAAGCTGTTCCTGAGATATATCCGCAGACGTGCGAAGCCATGTTATTTTTTCACCAATAGTCATCGGCATAAAACCGCCTTTCTTATTATCTATGGAACATAATAGCAAAATACTTTGGCTTTATCAACCAACTTTGGTTAAAACTTTCGCAACTTACGGTTGCTGAAATGCCGGTGTTAGTTTATGCTGTATATAATATAATATTCGATTTTCTGAAATTTTGCAAGGTTTTATTGTCGGAAATGCGAAAAGTTTTGGGCGCATAAAACAAAAAAGGACAGCCTCGTAATGAGCGCTGCCCTTATTTCTTTGTATACTATATATTTTTACTGCGGCAATAGGCTCACCCGGCAGAGCGGAAAAAACCTTTACGATTCCCGATACTGTAACCACCATAGGAGATAACGCATTCTACGGATGCAACAAGATTATGGGAATAGCGATCCCCGATAGCGTAACATCCATTGG
>JAFQGO010000242.1:0-3585 GCA_017398225.1 Oscillospiraceae bacterium
ATATATTTCCTCTTTGTTTTTGTATGGTTTGATGGTGTTTTGACGGTTTTGTGCCTCCGGCGCATTTTTGATTTGTTTTGCCATAAAAAAAACCACCTTCTGTGTTATAATAACAATACTAGGTATTATTATAATATATAATAATGAAAAAGTGAAGTGATTTTTTTGAAAAACTCTGTAAAACCGCGCCTTGACATCCCGGCGATTTCCGCGAGCATATCCGTAGTTATTTTCTCCGGATAATTATTTTCAACAAACTCTACCGCCTTCAGGATTTTTTCAACATTGCGCTGTGATATTCTCGTCTCCTTTCCGGCGACTGCCGATGTGCACGCAAGTGAGAAAAGCTCCGCAACAAGAGCCGCCGCGCGGTCAAAAGACATTTTCTTCCCGTTTTCAAATTCTTCAAGCATCTTGCGCACAAGCTCCGTTGCCTTCTCCTCAAAGCCGGAGAAAACGCACATTTCCGGTATGCATCCTTCTTCAAGCCTTGCGCAAATTCCCCGGTGAGGAAAAAAATCATATCCGCGCTTGGTGAGGAAGTCTTCAAAAAAAGCGATGTGAACAATAACAGGTGTATCCTCGGATGCTGTAGAGTCAATAAGATGAGCATCAAAGGGCAGAACAAATGAGCACGAGCCCGCTTCCTGCAGATACTCATGTCCGTTGATTATATGCCGGAGCGTTCCCGAAAGCACAAAACACATCTGAATATGCGGATGAATATGAATGGATGTTTTATCGCGCACAGATTGCGTTGTAATGCGCACCGGAAGCTTGCCGAGAAAACCCATCGAAGAATACGTCGGAATTATCACGTTTTCTCACCTCTTTCATCAACAAGAGTATACCACCTTTTATCCGTTGTGTCAAAGCTTTTCCGCCCGATTTGTAACATCGGATCAATTCAAAATCTCAAAGCAGCACTTGTAAGTTTGAGCAATTTATGATAAAATAAACTGAACATTTTTTCAAGGAGCAATGCACTGTGGAGTTTAAAGCAAAAATTATGGACGAAGCGGCCATCAGCCGTTCTATGGCACGTATTACTCATGAAATAATAGAAAAAAACCGCGGAGCGGAGGGGATTTGTCTGCTCGGCGTGAAGCGTCGCGGGATTCCGCTTGCGAAAATGCTTCACGATAACATACAGAAATTCGAGGGCACGGATGTCCCGCTCGGTCACATTGATATAACTCTTTACCGCGATGACCTTTCCGAATCACAGCCTCTTCCAACCTCGGAGGGCTGCGAAATTCCGTGTGATGTCCGGGATTATAACATAATAATTGTGGACGATGTTCTCTACACCGGACGCACGGTTCGCGCGGCAATTGAGTCGGTTTTCCGTTTCGGCAGGCCTAAATCCATCCAGCTTGCAGTTCTCATTGACCGCGGTCACCGCGAGCTTCCAATCCGTCCGGATTTCGTGGGCAAAAATATCCCCACATCAAAATCCGAGCTTGTTTCCGTTATGGTTGACGAGATTGACGGCGAAACCGGAGTTTGCCTTTATAATATTTAAAATATCTCTATTTTTATAAAAACCGCAGAGGATTGCAGTAAAATGAACTTACTGCAATCTCTTTTTAATCAAAAAAATACATAAATGCTCCAAAATATTCCATTGATTTTCTGCTTTTAAAAAGATATAATCTAACCAAAATCACAAAAGGAGTGTTTTGAAGATGAACAATCTCGCAATAAACGGCGGCGAAAGTGCAATAAAAACTCCTTTTGCACCAAGACATCATTTCGGTGCAGAGGAAAAAGCCGCATGTAACAGAATACTTGACGAGGCAATTGAAAAAGGCGTGGCACCCGGCTACAACGGTCCGGATCGCGAGCTTTTAGGCAAAGAGTTTGCCGAGCTTTTAGGCGGCGGATATGCCGAGTGCGTAAACAGCGGAACTACCTCGGTATACGTTGCGCTCCGCTCACAGGACATCCAGCCCTTCACTGAAATCATCTGCGGGCCCATTACCGATCCCGGTGGGCTTATGCCTATTGTTATGTTAAACTGCATCCCCGTAATTGCAGACTCTGCTCCCGGAAGCTTCAACATAAGCTTTGAAGGCGTGAAAAAAGCATACACCGAGCGCACAAGTGCAATCGTAGTTGCTCACATCGCCGGCGAGCCGTGCGAGGATATTGAGAAAATATGCGAATTTGCAAAAGAAAAGGGCATCAAAGTTATTGAGGACTGCGCACAGGCACACGGCGCATCCTTCAACGGAAAACCTGTCGGCACCTTCGGCGATGCTTCCGGTTTCTCTATGATGTTCGGCAAGCACACCTGCGTCGGCGGTCAGGGAGGTCTTGTATGGACGCGCACTGAGGCGGCTTACTACAGAGCGCGTCAGGCAGCAGACCGCGGCAAGCCTTACGGTGCTGACGGTTCAAACGGAAATGTGTGTGCATCGCTCAACTACAACATGGACGATATGCACGCTGCAATTGGGCGCGTTCAGATTAAAAAGATGTTCCCGATAGGCGAGAAGCGCCGCGAGGTTATCGGAAAAATTAAAGCAGGTCTTTCGGACATTCCGGTAGTTCACTTCACTCCGATCTCCGAAAAGAGCTCACCGTCATACTGGTTTCTCCGTTGTCTCTTCAATGCAGATGCCGTCACCTGCGACAAGGATACCTTCTGCGACGCACTCGCGGCAGAGGGCTTTAATGTGAACAAGCGCTACATTGCAACACCGTATACGAGCGAATGGTATCAGGAAAGCCGCGTGTTCGGAAACAGCGGATATCCGTGGGCAGCGCCGGAATATACCGGAGACAAAGAAAAAAGATACTCCCTCTCCGATCTCCCTGTTGTAAGCCGTGCTCTTGACGATACATTTATGATTTACCCGTTAGAAAGCTGGAGCAACATCAACATCAAAGAAGTCTGCGATGCTTTCAGAAAGGTATACAACGCGTACAAAGCATAATACATCCCAATAATACATTTATCCTAAAAACAACACGGACGAAAAATTTTCGTCCGTGTTGTTTTTGTAATTTTATTCTTCTACCGTTTCCTGTTCCTCTTCTTTTTGGAAAACCTTTATCTGCGTCACGCGGTGAGAATCCGTTTCCGTAATCGTTATTTCAAGATTTTCATATTCGAACCGATCTCCGTTCTCCGGCATCTTACCGAGCTGTTCCATAACCCATCCGCCGACAGAAATACTCTCCGCCTCAGCTTCAAGATCAAACACCTCGCAGAAATCCTCGAAGTTTGCCGAGCAATCCACCTTATAAGTTCTCTCGTCAACCTTATCAAAGTCCAGAACGACTTCATCGTGCTCATCCCATATTTCGCCGACAAGCTCCTCTAAGATATCCTCCATCGTGACTATACCGAGCGTTCCGCCGTATTCATCAATTACAACTGCAATATGCGACTTGTTCTGCTGGAGAATCTTAAGGATATCATTAACCTTTTCAAACTTCTGAATAAATACGGGCTTTGCCATAATCTCCTCGATTTTCTTGTCCGTAATCCCCTTCGGAGTGAGGAAATCCTTAAGGTGAATAAAGCCGATGATATCATCCACACTCTCGTTGTAAACGAGAAGGCGTGAAAACTGC
>JAFQGO010000243.1:0-5508 GCA_017398225.1 Oscillospiraceae bacterium
ACGTGCGACCGCAAGCTCGGCTGCGAAGTAGTCCGATGCAGATACGTCTGCAAAGTTTTCGGTGTTGTCAGACTTAAGCTCAAATGCACGGACAAGCAGGGACGCGAAATCTGCGCGGGTTATATTGTGCCCGGGTGAATACGTGTCAGACGTTGTTCCTCTTATTATTCCATCGTCCGCGAGTGTGTTTATCGCGTCCGCTGCCCATGCGTGGTTGCCAAGGTCTGTGAAACGGATAACATCCGTTTCACCCGAGGCCTCAGGTTCATTGTTTTCCACCTCATCCGCCTCGTCTCCGCTCGGCACCTTCTCCTCAAGGAGAAGGCTTTCGTCTTTGTCCTTTTCATCGGATGTGTCGGTTTTGCCGGTGTTTGTTTCATCATCCGACTTATCGGTCGGTGCGGCACCGCCTCCACCGCCTCCGCCACCACCGCCTCCGGCGGAACCGGTGTTTTCTGTGGCAGAACTATCCGGAGTTGTATCTGTAGTTCCCTGTCCGGAGGACCCGGTGGTTGAACCGTATACCGTTACGACAAAATGGATTGTTGCTTTTCTTCCGTATTCGTCCGTTGCCGTGAGGGATACGTGGTTATCTCCTATCTGGGATGAATCAGGCTTCCACGTAAACGTATTGGTATCGCTGTTAAAGCTTGCACCGCGCGGCAGATCCTCGCCGGTAACCGTAGCTTTTCCGCCATTAGCATCCTGCGCCGTTATCACCTGCTCATAGCGCGAGCCTGCCGATACCGTTCCATCCGTATATGCACCAAACGTCGGCAGACTTGCTTCTTCAAAGCTTAACGGTATCACGCAATCGTTGCGGCGGTCGATGTTATAAACAAATCCACCGTTAAGATCATCCGCAACCTTATACTTACGGATAAGCGTTGCTGTTCCAATGTCAAGCACAAGCTCTCCGGTCTCGGTATCAAGCTTTGCGCTCTCAATCTTATACGAGCCGTTTCTCTGTCCGTTGTTTTCAATAAACACATACCTGTTTGCAAGCTCCGATAAGATTTCTTCATCAACCGCTGCTGACGGCTTCATACGTATTTCATTTTCAAACGCAAGGTCCTCGGTGAAGCCTGAAACCCTACCCTTTATTGAAACCGTTTTTTCCGTGTTCTCACCGATTATATCTCCGTCGCAAACATATTTGTATATATTCACGCCGTTCTTTACTCTGTAAACACCGACAAAGCCGCGGAAGTCTATCGTCTGTCCGTTATCCTCAACAGTGTAGGTCACCTCGTTGCTTGTTGCATAGAAAACATAGTCAACCGTTCCATCCTTGTGCGTAACCTTAACTGCGCGGTGCGTATCTCTCGCCGTTTCGGTGCCTTCCTTTATGCTGAGCGCAAGCTCCTGCGCGCCGCCAAGTGTACGGGTATCGCGATACGGCTCAAGAACAGTGGTGAACATAGTGTCAAGATTTTCACCCGTGCGGTTTACAAGCAGATAACGAAGGCTTGGAATTGCTTTGTTTTCAGCCTTCTGCGGCGGATATCCGTCGGCTGTGGAAACCGTTGTTCCCTCTCCCACGGAAAGCATTGTCGCACGGAGATGCAAGTCTCCGGCTTTGCCACCAAGTGCCTTTTTGAAGTCCTTTATCTTGAAGTCTACCTCAAACTGTTCGGACTGCGAGTTGTCACGATCCACGTTTTCAAGCCATGTATAGCCGCGCGGGAAAATTGTGTCGTATTCCCACGCATCCGGTGAGTTCGGGTCAGCGCCGAATTCCGCTTCGAGAACAACTTCGTTTTCAGCAAGCACAGCATTCTCGGTATACGCACGCACCTTTCCGGTCTTCTCGTTCTTTATGTACTTTGCATCAATTCCAGCATAGGTACCCTTATAGTTTCCATTTTCATCCGTCTGCGACACAAGATCAAGACCCTCGGTATCGCATATTTCATTAGAGAGGGCGTGGAGGCTGTAAAGATGGTCATCTCCGCCCTTTACTCTGAAGAAGTCCACTCCGTAAAAGCTGTTATCGTCTATCTTTACCATAACAACCGAGCGGCGGTAGATATCCGTCTGCGGATAGACGGATTTCGCGTCCACATCCATAAGCTGAACCATCTCGGAATCATCAAAGTGGAGCGATTTACCGCGGACATCGCTTGTCTTCTGCCAATCTCCATCCACCGTAACGGTGTTGTGTGCAAGCGTGTTGCTTACCCACTGAAGACGGTTGGGCTGCTTCTGCGTTTCCTCAGGATAGCCGAGCTCGGGCATAAAGTTTAAGCCAAACGCATCCATACCGAGATTAAGGCTGTCTCTATGCCCATGACCTCCGTTATATCCGAAATACATCCAGAAGCCGTGACGGTTATCAAACTGTGTCGGCGATGTCACATCGGAGAATTCAACGCCGTCACGCAATGCCGCAAAGCCGAAGCCCGTAAGCATTTCTGCCGGAGGATTGAGCGTTCCCTTTTCTTCTATTATCTTTTTAATTTCTTCCTGAATGCCCTCCGGATTTTTGACGAAAATACCTTCGTTGAGTCCATCCGTTGTGTTTCCGTTGCGCATATAGATATACTGCGCAAGAGTCTTCTTTGTGCGCTCATCACGAAGCTTGCGATATCCTTTTATCGCATTCTCCGTTTCAAGCCAGAAGCTTCTTTCCGCGGTGGACTGGCTGTCACCTATCTCGGGAGTATAGGATGCCATTACCATCGGAGCATACGGATAGAACATTCTCACGAATTTCGGATTGTTGTAAAGACTTGCGTTTGCAAAAGCATCCGGGTCATAGTCATCAAGAGCGTCTTGAATACCAAGCAAAGTAACCATCCAGTCGGTATTATAATCCGATGCCTCGTTACCCTCGCCGTCATGGTCTACCTGATTTACAAGCTGATCAAGAATTCCTCCGCCCGGGGAATAGTCGCCCTTGTTTGTAAATCCCGGCGCCATGAGATAATCAAGCCAGTATTTTGTTTCGGGCATTGAGTCCAGAACAACCGCGCCGTATGCGTTTGGTACCTGTGGGTAACCGAAGTTTCCCGAAACCTGATTTCTTCTTATAGCCTCAAGACCTTCACGGATAAGCCCATCCTCAATGTTTGTGCGGATCTGAGACGGCGTGTTTTTTGCATGGCGCATTTTAATGGTTTCTGCCTTGCTTCTGATATAGGCAAGCACCTCGGGATCATCATACATATCAAATACAGCGTCATAAGACTGTATGTATGTACCTAAAGCGCCGGTTTCCCATATACGGCCTATGGTCTTTCCCTTCATCGTTCCGCCGTCGGAATTCTGAATGTTTTCGCCGTAGATCGAAAGATCATAACCGGGATAGAAATCTGCAAGTCTGTCGAGCAGAACAGCTGCAACGCGTCCGTATTTTTTATCTCCCGTATACACATATGCAAGTGCCGTTTCTCTTATTGCGATATACACCTGTCCAACCGAGAATCCACCCGAAGCACTGCGAAACAGACCCCAATGCAGATAGTATGCGATGAAATTGTACCGCTCCGGTATCCCGTTATCGAGAACCTTTCCCGTAACATAGCCGAGACCGTCATCTGCGCCCCAGCCCAGCGGATCCTCGCCGGGATTAAGTTTTACGGGGCACTCCGGATCGGTGCCGACCTCGGGATACAGCTCGTTTCCGAGATATCCGTATTTTCTCACTGCCTCAGACTTGTGATTTGCAAAGAAACCGCTGTCTATAAGCTCTTGGTTTTTTTCGCGTGCCCGCTCTGCGCTGTATTCGCCATATTCATTAAGCCCAAGCTTATAAAGCTTTTCAAAATCATTTGACGGGAACAAACGCTTACAATCCGGACACTGAATTTTCCACGGACGGGTTAACGAGTCAATTCTGTACGAATAATTCCCGTAGTCCTGGCGCAAATTCTTGCCGCAATACTTACAGATATATGCTTCCGGGTCACCCTTTACCGCTATAACGAATGCACGCGGAATCCCCTCTGATGGTATCATATCGTAGAGCTTATCTAACTGATCTACATATGCATCCGCTTTTGTCGTTGTTTTTTCAACGATTTTTTCTGCCCAGTCATACTTTTTTCCGTTTTCGCGGGCAGCCTCGCGCTCTTCTTCAGTGTAGAGAGTAAACCGCGCTTTGCCGCGTGCTACTGTAAGTGTTTTTTTCGCACTCCACTTACTCTTATTAAACTCAAACGAAACAGAAAATTCCGCTTCACCCTCTGCCTTGGGATATATTGTTCCGTTCTCATCAATATCGGCGCGCTCGGGGTTGTGTGCCGTGTATGTGATTTTGCTACCCGAAAGATCAACCTCTCTGCCCTTGTTCGTCGTTGCCGTGATATAAAGCGGAACAGTGTCGTTCGGATCATCGGTAAGACGGATATGCTCGCTTCCGCCGGCAGTTATCTCGATATCCTTTATGACCTCATCGGCAACCTTAATCGTCTTTGAGCCGTATACCGTTTTGCCGAGGAAGGTTGTTGCCACCTTGATTACAGCGAGACCCGAGCTCTTTGCAACAAGGACGCCGTCTTCAACATCGGCCACATCCGGATTTTCGGAGCTGTATACGTTTTCAGCAATTCCGTCACCCAGAACACGTCCGCCCTCGAGCATATTTTTTGCCCCCGGCGTCACGCGCTGACCTATATACATTTCATCGGGAACACCCGTAATCTCGGTGCTTCCGATATCCTCGTTTGTAACTTCTATCGGCACAATCTTTTCAACGGGATTTCCCCTTACAAGCGCAGAAAGCGTGAGGTTTGCTTTGCCTGTATTCTTCGCGGTGATTTTATACGTAAGCTTTCCGGAAGAACCCGGCTCATACCCTTTAATATCCGAGATTTCAATAACATCGGCGTTATCTGAGGAGACGGTCAGCGTATTTGCAGTATCTAAGCTTCCGTCAGCGTTTACGCCAATATGGAAGTCAGACTCATCAGTCATTTTAATTGCCGCTTCAATGTCATATTTCTCGCCTACCACAAGATTCTGCGGAACCTCCGGGGTACTCTCGATATGAGAGGCTACCGGCTCCTTACTTTCCGGAACAAATGAAAGCGATTGCAGAAGAAGATACGGTGTGGAATAATTTGTTCCTCTTACGCAGAAGGTTATTTTATTTTTACCTGCCTTATAGTATGCAGTGTTCAGGCGTTTTTCGGGACCGGCTTTTCCATCCTTTGCCGCATCCTGTGTCGGATAATAGAAATTGTAGTCTCCAAGATACGATCCATTACCGAAAACAGAGAACTGCCCTCCGGCGTAGGTTTGTCCGCCTGTCAGATACGCACTGTACCATCCGGCAACAGGAAAGTCTACAGCTATTGTCACTTTCTTTCCCGAAACATCGCTTTCAGGCCAGAAGCCTCCGGTTGCTGAAGTCGCAATATGCAGGCGGTCGATACCGTCAGGCCATGTTGTAAACTTTCTCCATGATGAAAGACTACTTTCATCTGTCACTATTTCGTAACCGGGTGTGGAGGTTGCTTCCCAGTGAGTTTTGCCGTCTATGGGATTATTGACCGTTGTGGTAAG
>JAFQGO010000244.1:0-3847 GCA_017398225.1 Oscillospiraceae bacterium
AGAAAGCCATTATATGTTGACAATCAACCGTGCAACTTTTTAGACTACAAAAAATGCATATATACCATTCAGCTCTATTTTCTTGCTTCAGAACTTGCGATTAGATATCGACTCATAAATCTAGGATGGATGGATTTTAATTTAGAATTCAGAAAAGAAAAACACGATTTTGTCAGTATATCAAAATATATTGAAAAGTTATTTGAAAATAGTGCTAAAATAAATCCCAATAATTAAGATAAAACAACAATTCACATCCCCCTTTTCGTGAAACCGCGCGGTTGCGCGTCGTCTCCACCACTAAAAAGCACCGCATAGGAAAATTCAGTCCTATGCGGTGCTTGATTTATATATTGAGCTTAATAGATTACTCTCCGATATTGCCGAGAAATGCGCGGAGCTTTTCATTTGTGCCGCCAAAGACCTGATCCGGAGTGCCGTCTGCTTCGATAAGTCCGTCTGCCATAAAGATTATGCGGTCGGAAACGTCGCGTGCAAACTTCATTTCGTGGGTGACGATAACCATCGTCATATTTGTATCGGCAAGCTCGCGGATAACGCGGAGAACCTCCTGCGTAAGCTGGGGGTCGAGCGCTGAGGTCGGTTCGTCGAAGAAAAGCACCTTCGGGGAAAGAGCAAGTGCACGTGCAATTGCAACGCGCTGCTGCTGACCGCCGGAGAGCTCACAGGGATAGTTTCCTGTCTTGTCCGACAGCCCGACGCGTGCAAGAAGGGATTCGGCGTGTTCTCGTATTTCGTCAAGTATCTGCTTTTTGTTCTGCTTATAGTCAACCCGTTCCTTTGCAAGAAGAGAGGGCGCAAGCATAACGTTATCCAATGCGCTGTACTGGGGGAAAAGGTTGTACGACTGGAACACAAGCCCGCAGGCAAGCTGCCAGCGGCGTTGGTCGGCTTTGGATTTGCCGAGATTTTTGTCAGAGTTGTAAAACTCATCCCCGTCTATTGTTATTCTTCCGCTTGTGGGCACTTCAAGCGCGTTTATACAGCGCAGAAGTGTTGTTTTCCCGCTTCCGGAGGAGCCGATAACGGAAAGAACCTCGCCTTGTTCCATCGAAAAGTCAATTCCGCGGAGAACCTCGGTCTTGCCGAAGCTTTTATAAAGATTGTTTACTTCTAATATAGCCATGGCTTAACCTCTGTAATAGTCCAGTTTTTTCTCTATGTATCCGAAGAGCACGGTGAGAATTCCGTTAAATGCGAGGAAATAGAGCGCAGTTGAAAAAAGCGGACCGATAAGGCCTTGCTTTGTAAAACGCTCTGCGCACATGATAATCTCCGTCACCGCGACAACGCGGGCGAGAGAGGTGTCCTTTACGAGCGTTATAATCTCGTTTCCCATAGGCGGGATTATGCGCTTTACCACCTGCGGGAGAACAACTTTAAAAAACGTCTGCGATTTTGTCATTCCAAGCACCTGGCATGCTTCATATTGCCCTTTCGGAATAGCCTCGATACCTCCGCGGTAAATCTCCGAGAAGTATGCAGCATAGTTTATTCCGAATGCAACGAGCACCGCTACCATACGTTCACGCATCGGCATATCCCATAAAAGACCCGGTGCGTATAATACGACAAAAATTTGGAGCATCAGGGGTGTACCCCTGATGATCCAAACGAATGTGCGTGTCAGCCAGCGGATAGGTGCAAATTTTGAAATCGCATGCAGTAATCTTTTTTTGCTTCGCTCAAGAAACCGGAGAGGACGCCACTTTGACATAGAGCCGAACGCGATAATAAGACCAAGCGGAATTGCCGTGAGCAATGTGACCGCGAAGATTATGCAGTTAAGCCCGAAGCCCTCGGTAAGCGAGCGAAAAGCAACTTCAAAAGTTGACATATTAATTTCCGCCTTTAATTATTCCTTGATAAGAAGGTTCTGGAGCTTATACTTAGCTGCGATAGCTTCAAGAGTACCGTCTGCGATAAGCTCGTCGATTGTGTTGTTTACGATAGTTGCCATATCGGAGCCCTTGCGGAATGCGATACCGTACTGCTCCGGAGCAAATTCGCGCTCTTCAATTGCAACAAGGTCTTCAAAATCAGTGCCTGCACCGATGGAGCCGATGCTTGTTACATAGTCAACGATTGCAACGTCGCTTGTTCCTGCTGCAACGTCCATAAGAGCCTTTGCCATAGAGTCAACCGGTGTGAAAGCGCTGTCCTTGAAGAACTCATCGCCTGTTGCAAGCTCTTCGCCGGCAGAACCTGCCTCTGCAACAATTGCTGCACCGATAACGCCCTCAGAGAACTTTTCAAGGTTCTCCTTCTTTACAACCATAACCTGACGGTTCTGCATGTACGGATCGGAAATCTCCATGTTAGCCTTGCGCTCATCGGTGATTGTCATTCCGTTCCAGATGCAGTCAATGTTCTTTGCGTTAAGCTCGATTTCCTTGCTGTCCCAGTTGATTTCAACGAACTCAGGTGTAACGCCGATCTTCTCGCAAACTGCCTTACCAAACTCTGTTTCAAAGCCGATAAGCTCGTTTGTGGAGTTGTCGTAGTAGTTCATCGGAGCAAAGAGAGTCATACCGATGATCATTTTGCCGTTGTTCATGATGTAGTCTGCGTCGCTTGTAGCGGTTGCGTCGCCGCCGTCGGAGAAGGTGTTGCTGTCGTCAAGGTTTGCATCTGTGCCACAGCCTGCAAACAAGCATGCGAGCATCATTGCCGCGAGGATAAGAGCTAAAATTCTTTTCATTGTAATTGCCTCCTAAAAATGATTACATTTTACTTCACCCTTTTCGGGCGTGAGTATATTATAGCACATCACTTTACCGTTGTAAAGTGAAAAATCGAAAAAGTTTTAAATTTTTTTATTGCGGAACCCAACAGCAGTTTTTGATTGCGCGGTTGGATGGGGTACTTACTTCGTCATTTTTTCCTGCTTGACCTTGTGGTCGATGACATGTCGGGAAGCGAGCTCGTCGCGGATTTCATTGAGCGTTATTCCGCTCTGGAGCATCAATACCATAACATGATATGCGAGATCGGCAATCTCATAGATTGTTTCTGCCTTGTCCTCTGCCTTTGCGGCGATTATTACCTCTGTTGATTCCTCGCCGACCTTCTTGAGAATTTTGTCGAGTCCTTTCCGGAAGAGATATGTTGTGTATGAGCCTTCGGGGAGGTCGCGCTTTCTTCTCTCAAGCATCTTCATAAGGCCGTCAATCGTGAAGTCCGAAGCTTCGTCGTCTGCCCAGACGGTATTTTCAAAGCAGGACTCTGTTCCGAGATGGCAAGCAGGTCCGTCGGGATTTACACGAACGACAAGTGCATCATTGTCGCAATCCGCAGTTATTGAAACAATGTGCTGGAAGTTACCGCTCGTTTCGCCCTTGCGCCAGAGTTCCTTGCGTGAGCGGCTCCAAAAGCATGTTTTTTTCTCTTTCATTGAAATTTCAAGGCTTTCGCGGTTCATATAGGCAAGTGTAAGCACACGGTTTGTGTGTGCGTCCTGCACTATCGCAGGGATAAGCCCGCGCTCGTCAAATTTAAGCTCATCAATGTTTATCATAATAAAAAACTCCTTTTATATTTTCGATTGAAGTCTATATTCCTGTATTTCCCACCGCCTCCGGCGGTGAGAAATATCGAAAATTCTTTTCAGCTAAAATGTCTGTTGCTGTATTCATCCACCGCTCTGCGGCGGTGGAATAGCTGATAACAATGGACAGCTTTCTGAAATATATTCGGTTTATATTCTTGTGGGAATGCCGTTTCTCTTCATCTCATTCTTCAAATCGCTTATTGCGACCTCACCGAAGTGGAAGATTGATGCGGCAAGTCCGGCGTCTACGCGCGGAAGAGTGTTAAACAGCGTGAT
>JAFQGO010000022.1:0-6533 GCA_017398225.1 Oscillospiraceae bacterium
AAGCGCGGACTTTGGGTTTACGGCACCGGGCTCGGTGCTGCTGTGGATATATACAAAACTGACCTTCGCGGTCCTGCGGTGATTGTTATCGGATCCGAGGGGGATGGTATGGGACGTCTTGTTACCGAGTGCTGTGATGTTGTGATGAATATTCCTATGCTCGGAAAAACGCAGTCATTAAATGCATCCGCTGCAGCGGCGGTAGTTCTTTTCGAAACTGTAAGGCAAAGGCTTGAAAAATAAAAGACATTATAACTTAAGGGAGGTGTTGTGCCGATGGAAGATAAAATGAAATTTGATGAAACAGTCTCTGAACTGTCAGTTCAGGATATTCTTGATGAAATAAATGCAGAAAACATATACGGTGACGACACCTTTAGTGTAGATGAAATTCTCTCCGAGTTTTCCGATGGACCCAAAAGACCGCTTGAAGCTGCCAAAACTCAGGAAGAAAAGCTGGTAAAGCAAAATAAAAGAAGTCTGCGAAAGATGATTCAGGCAGAAGGGCAGATTTCCTTTGACAGCAAGGATTGGAAGGAAATTGAGAAAGAACTGGAGGCACAGGCTGAAAAAGAAATTCTGACGGCGCAGAAAGGCAGACCAAAGATGATTGATACCGTAGTTCGTCCGTGGGAAAACGGCGTTTACGGTGATATGTCGCTTGAAAACACATCGGAAAAGCCATCAAAGAAGAAAAAGCGTTCGTCAGCCACCTTTGCCGAAACGTTCGATACGTTTACCAGAAGCGAGCTGTTTGAGGATAAAAACAAAGAAGAAGAGCTTGAAACTCGTTCGGTTGAAGAAATAATAAAGGAAAACACCAAGCTTTCAAAGCTTTTGGGACTGCGTTCCGTTGTTCTTCTCATTCTGAGCGTTCTTTCGTGTTATCTTGCGTTTTCCGAGCCGCTCGGCTGGTTCCTTCCGGGTATCCTATCGTATATGAAGCATCCGTTCCGGTATCTGTTCCTTACTGCATTTTTTCAGATATGCGCGATGCTTTTGTCTGTTGACGTTCTCTCACGTGGTATGGCACGGATTTTCAAATTGAAGCCGGATGCAGAGTCCGCAATTATGTTTTCTTCTTTCGCATCTCTTGCTCACGTTATATCCATTATGGCGGCACCCCGTTGGGGCGGATGGCTTCCGTACAGCTGCATAACGGTTGTCGGGCTGTTCTTTGCGATATACGGAAAATGGATAAATGCCCGCGCTTTGTGCAGAGTAGGGAAAACCGTGAAAGCTGCAAAGCGACCGGGTGCAGTTCGCGTTGAAAATATTTTCGGAGAAATGCATATAATCAAGCAGACAACCGAGGACACAAAGTCATTTGTAGCTCATATAAGTGATAAAGATGCATCCTGTACATTCTGGAGATTCTTATCTCCTGTTGTTATTGTTTCCTCTATCGTGTTTGCATTTGTTTCATCTGTCGGCACGGGAAATGCCAAAAACTTTTTCTGGGCTCTTGCCGGAATATCTTCGGTTTCTACTCCGTTTTTTACAATGCTTTCGTTCTCATTTCCGTTTTCAGTTACGGCAAAGAATCTTTCATCCATCGGTGCGGCAATATCGGGATGGTTTTCTGCAAGCAATCTTGCGAAGAAAGCAAACCTTGTTGTCTGTGATGATGATATTTTTCCAAAAGGAACCGTTGCTCTCCATGGGCTCAAGATTCTCGGCAAGTACTCTCTTGAACAGACCGTATGCTATGCTGCCAGCGTTATTGCGGAGACGGGATGCGGGCTTTGTGATGTTTTTTCCGACCTTTTAAAAAGCCGTTATGGCACAGCGACAAAGGTTACTAATCTGCGCTACCGTGAGTCGGGCGGTATAGAGGCTGAAATTTCGGGCGATAACGTGCTTGTCGGAAGCGCGGGCTTTATGCTTCGATCCGGTGTTCGCTTAGGTTCGGGAACAGGCGCGAAAAATGCCGTCTTTATTGCAATTAACAAAACACCGGCAGGTGTGTTCAATATAAATTATAAAGGCAATGCCGATGTGGAGCGAGCTTTGCATATGCTTGTGAAAAGAAAGGTTCCTGTTGTTCTTGCGGTTCGTGATTTTAATATGCTTCCGATGATGGTTGAGCAGACATTTGGCTTACGTGACGGAACGCTTGAATATCCGGAAATCGAACAGCGTCTTGATTTGTCTGAAAAAGAGCAGTTTATATCAAGTGATACGGCGGCGCTCATCACACGCGGAGGTCTTTATCCGTTATCTTCGGCGGTGTTGTCTGCCAAAAAGCTTCGCAGAGCAACTATCAGAAATATTTTTCTGACGGCGTCATGCGCAATTATCGGCATGCTTTTGATGTTCTATCTTATGTTTATTCAGAAACCCGTTCTGGTAACACCTCAGACTGTATTTATTTACCTTCTTCTGTGGTGTATACCGACGTATATGCTCTCGCTGCGCGTAAAGCAGTAAAACTTAACAGATGCTGTGAAGGAGAATGAAATGGATATAAAAAAATCGGGAATGGTTGCCATAGTGGGCAGGCCGAATGTCGGGAAATCAACACTTATAAACGCCCTTGCGGGCGAGAAAATCGCGATAGTTTCGGATAAGCCGCAAACAACGCGAAACCGTATATGCGGAATTATTAACCGAAATAACACACAGTATGTTTTTATGGATACACCCGGAATTCACACACCGAAGAGTCATCTCGGCGAATATATGGTAAAAGTCGCAGGGGATGCAATGAGCGATGTTGATGCTGTCATTATGATGGTTGCGCCCATTGCCAAAATCGGTATCGCTGAGGAAGAAATTATCGCAAGAATAAGCCGGAGTAAGGTACCGGCAATCCTTCTTATAAACAAAATTGACACTGTAGAAAAGGCGGATATTATTCCCGTTATTGAAGCGTATAGTGCAAAGTATGGGTTTGACGCCATAATTCCTGTTTCTGCATTCAAAGGTGATGGGCTTGATTTAATATATGATGAGCTTGATAAATTTATCCCGGAGGGGGATGCTCTTTTCCCGGAGGATATGGTTTCGGATCAACCTGAAAAACAGATGGTTGCAGAGATAATCCGCGAGAAGCTGCTTCGCCTTCTCAATCATGAAATTCCTCACGGAACTGCTGTTGAGATAACGCGTTTTACCGAGCGTGACAACGGAATAATCGATGTCGTGGCAACCATATACTGTGAACGTGAAAGCCATAAGGGGATAATAATCGGCAAGCGCGGTGCAATGCTTAAAAAGATAGGTGAGCGTGCAAGATGCGATATCGAAAGATTTATGGGAACAAAGGTTTATCTTGAGACGTGGGTAAAGGTCAAGGAAAACTGGCGCGATAATGATGTTCTGATAAAAAATTTCGGTTACGAGATATAAGTGAAGTACATCTGCTTTACAGGTGGTGAGAGCTTTGCAGGTGGTAGATAAAGGGCTCGTTCTGAGAGAAACTCCGTATAAAGAATCAGATGTTATGCTGAGTGTGCTTACCGAGTGCGGCGGCAAGCTTTCGGTGCTTGCCCGCGGAGCAAAAAGAAAAGGAAGCCGTGTTTCGGCAGCAATTCAGCTTCTTACGTATTCCGAGCTCACTCTTTATGAAAGCGGCGGACGATACACGCTAAATGAAGCAGAGCCGCTGGAAATGTTTTACGGTATTCGCAATGATATCGTCAAGCTTGCGCTCGGCTCATATTTTGCAGAGGTGCTTGAGCTTGCATCAGACGAGGAAAGCATAGATCCTGAGCTTTTGCGGTTAGGGCTTAATTCTCTTTATGCGCTTGCGAAAACCGACATTCCGCATGAAAAGATAAAAGCAGTGTTTGAACTCAAAGTTGCATCTCTTTCCGGGTATACTCCGAATGTTCTGGGATGCGGAATATGCGGAAGCGTTGATGATCTTGCTTATTTCGATGTTGAAAACGGAACTGTTTTGTGTTCTGCCTGCAACGGCGGATTTCTCAAACGGATAGACGCAAGCGTTGTTGATGCAATGCGGTTTATTTTAAATGAAGATATAAAACGGATTTTCTCGTTTACGATAAATGATTCTTCGATGAAGCTTCTTGCTGATGTGTGTGATGAATATCTCAGTGTGCATTTTGACAGGAAGTTTAAAACAAATACATTCTATAAAGGTTTAATATAATACTTGTTTGGAGTTTTTATGGATAGTTTATACCAAAAATCACAGAATACGCTTGAGCTTGCACGTGTGCTTGAGCTTCTTGCTGACTATGCTGTAAGCGACAGCGCCAAGGAGCTTGCGCGCAGTCTTTCTCCCAAAACCGATGCGTCAGAGGTTCGCGCCTCGCTTGATAAGACGAGCGATGCCCGTCGCCTTCTGGGAATAAAAGGTGCTCCGCCGTTTTCCGGAGTGCGCAACCTATCGGCAAGTGTCCGGCGTGCAGAGCGTGGCGGTTCTCTCAATGCGGGAGAGCTTCTGCATGTGGCAGAGCTTTTGCGCACCGCACGCGGTGTGCAGGGTTATCTTGAGGATGACAGAAAGAGCGAAAGGACGTCTCTTGACGGGATGTTTGCAGCTCTTATGATAAATCGTGTGCTTGAAGATAAAATCCGCTCGGCGATTATCAGCCCTGAGGAAATTGCAGACGGTGCGTCCGGAGAGCTTCTGGCAATACGCAGACGTATACGTCGCAGCGGCGAAAAGGTGCGCGAGGTGCTCGCACATATCATTTCTTCTCCCGCTCACGCAAAGCATCTTCAGGAGAATATCATCACACAGCGCTCGGGGAGATTTGTTGTTCCGGTTAAAAGTGAGTATAAAGGTGAAATAAAAGGCCTTGTGCACGATGTTTCTTCAACGGGCGCAACCGTATTTATCGAGCCTATACAGGTTGTTGAGCTTAATAACGCATTGCGCGAGCTTGAGGCAGAGGAAAAGAAAGAGATAGAGCGCATTCTTGCCGCGCTTTCTTCTGAGGTCGCCGAATTTTCCGCGGGCATTGAAACGAATTTTGAAATTCTCTCGCGGCTTGATTTGATTTTCGCGATGGGAAAGCTTTCATATGCGCAGAACGCAGAGGCACCGGCGGTAAACGATAAAGGCATTGTTGACTTGAAGAATGCCCGCCATCCTTTGCTTGATAAGAACAAAACCGTCCCGATTTCCATTCGCCTCGGGCGCGAGTTTGACACTCTCGTTATTACAGGTCCGAACACCGGAGGTAAAACCGTATCGCTCAAAACCGTAGGCCTTCTCACTCTTATGGCAGAGTGCGGTCTGCATATTCCATCTGACTACGGAAGCGAAATTTCCGTATTCTCCAAGATATTTGCCGATATCGGAGATGAGCAGAGCATAGAACAGTCTCTCTCGACGTTTTCATCGCATATGAAAAATATTGTTGAGATAATATCGGAAGCCGATGACAGCTCCCTTGTTCTTGTTGATGAGCTTGGAGCGGGCACCGACCCTGTTGAAGGTGCGGCACTGGCAGTTTCGATTATTGAGTATATACGTGCGCTTGGTGCAAAAACCGTTGCGACAACGCACTATGCAGAACTTAAAAGCTTTGCGCTTATTACAGAACGCGTTGAAAACGCAAGCTGTGAATTTGATGTTACGACACTAAAGCCCACTTACCGATTGCTTATAGGTATTCCGGGAAAGAGTAATGCTTTTGCAATATCGGAGCGTTTGGGGCTTCCGATGAATATAATAAAAGGAGCGGAAAGACTTGTCGAGCGAGAAGATAAACGCTTTGACGAGATATTATCACAGCTTGAGGCGAAGCAAAAGGCTCTTGACACCGAGCTTTCCGAGGCAAACAGGCTTCGCTTGGATGCGGAAAGCAAAAAGAAGAAGAGTGAGCAGTTTGAGGAAGAGCTTGAGAAACGCAAGGTCAGCGTGATAGAAAAGGCACGTGCAGATGCGGAAAAAATTCTTTCCGATGCGCGCGAGGCGGCAGACCGTGCACTTGATGAAATCAAGGAGATACGGAAGCTTGAAAAGAAAAAAGCAGATCGCAATCTCATTAATGAAGCAAGGAGCGAGCTCTCCCGCGGACTTAACGAAGCGGAGAAAAATGTAATCCGTGCAAAAGCCCGTCCTACGCCAAAACCGCTTCCGCGAAAACTCCGTGAGGGAGACACCGTGGAACTGGTAGAGTTGGGTCTTCAAGGTACGGTTGTGGGTATAGCGGAAAAAACCGGAATTCTCACTGTGCAGGCGGGGATAATGAAGGTTAGCGCAAAGCCGGATGAAGTCTCGCTTGTCGAAGAAACGGGAGAAAAAACCGTAAACCGTTTTATAGCGAAGAAAAAGGCAGAGCTTCGCAATATTTCAGTAAAGCCGGAGGTTGATCTTCGGGGGCTTGCCTCAGACGAAGCGGAATACGTTTAAAGCTCGTATCTCGATACCGCGTTTCTGGCAAAGCTTAACACAGTTACCATTATTCACGGGAAGGGAACAGGTGTTTTGCGCAAGTCCGTTCACGCGTATCTCCGCACCCATCCGCACATAAAATCTTTCCGTTTGGGTGTTTACGGAGAGGGAGAAGACGGTGTTACCATCGCCGAACTGAGAACTTAATACAATAATC
>JAFQGO010000245.1:0-5475 GCA_017398225.1 Oscillospiraceae bacterium
ATACCGGAGTGCCGGTTTGAGAACACTCATCCAGCGGCCGCTGTCATCCCAAGCTGTGTCAAGTGCCGTAACTTTCCCCATCTCCTTTGCACGCTTTAACATACGCGCGCAGTCCTCGCCGTCAAACGTGCTCATAAGCATGGAGCCTGCAACAAACACAATGCGTGAATTTTCGATAACATCAAAATTAACATCATCATAGCAGAAAGTGTCATTCGTTCCTTTGCAGTGAAGGAATGAACGCTCACCGCTTGAATCAACAACAACAACTGAAGCAGAGGTATCTCCGCCGTCCTCAACGACAAGCCCGTCGATGTTTACACCTTTGTCGACAAGAACCGATTTTAAGTATGTACCAAAACCGTCGTTTCCGATTTTTCCGACCATCGCGGTTTTTGAACCGAGAACCGACATATTTATTGCCGCACTCATTGCGCAACCGCCGTTATAAAGCTTAACGCTGTCTATAAGAGCGAGCTTTCCCTTTTCAGGGAGCTTGTTGACCTCCTTGCATATCGCATCCGCAACAAGGATTCCCACACATGCTACATCATACATTTTCTCTTACCACCTTTATTTTAATATATATATTTTAATAAATTTTTCCTTATTCGTCAATAGCTTTCACGCAAAAGATACACAATTTGATATAAAAAAGCGGGATGGCTTTTTGATTTATACCGTCCCGCTCTCCCCATATATATCGTCATTATACTTTTGCAATAAAATCCTCCGCAACATCACGCAGGTGCACCGGGCTGAGTTTCAGCCTGTTGCACCTTATGCAAAGCTTTTTCACAGAGATATATGTACATCCGATATCGGACACCCGCTGTATCTCACGACCGTTTTCTACGGCTTTTATCCCATATGCAGTATATACCACACCTTTCTCGCTCTCCAACCGTTCTTTTATCACTTTGTAACTAACCATCATTCCCACCTTCCCTTGCAACTTTTTAGGTTAGTTCTTAGTCAAAAAAAAGCTCAGCGGGGTTATTTACTTCAAGCTTTTCTGCAATATACTCCGCTTCGACTATTCCAATCGTATTCTTTTTAAGCTTTTCCTCTAATGTTTTTGACGACAAACCCAGTTCACACGCAATTTCCTCAAAGCACAAGCCTTTATCCAGAATTGCTTTTTTGATTTTTGCGACACGCATCCGTCCGACACATCCTTGCGCTGATTTTTATGTCTGTTATATAATAGCACATTTCTTATAACTTCGCAAGTCAAAAAAGCAAATTTTTTTATTTTTCTTGCAAATCACCAAAAACTATGGTACAATGTATTATGTAAAAGTGGGTGATATAATGGAAACAACAGGCGAAAGAATAAAGAGGTACCGTGAAGCATCCGGCATGACCCAGGAAGAGCTTGCCGCTAAAATCAAAACCTCTCCTCAAAATATTTATAAATATGAAAAGGGCATAATTCACAATATACCTATGAAAAGAATACAGGCGCTTTCCGAAGTTTTCGGCATCGCTCCGGCTCAGCTTGCCGGGTGGGGCTCCGATCCTTGCGGAAAGCTCAATTCTCCTGTCCAAAAAAACAATCCTATAAAACCGCTTGAGGCTCCCGATCTTTCCGAAGATGAAAAAACACTTATCGTTCTTTATCGCCAGGCTTCACCCGATTATCAGACTGCGTTACTGAACCTTCTCAAAGCCGGACAGCGCTCCGAAGACGGAACAAAGCGCGAACCCGAAAGAGTTATCAAACCATCAGGCACGCTGAAGCTTGCTTCAACAATGCCGCCTTACCGTTTCCGGGATGAGAATAGCGACGAATAAAATTTTTCTGCCGTATGCTGAAAATACATTTAATATAATACATTCAAACCGGGGATTGCAGCAAATTCATTTCGCTGCAATCCCCGGTTTATGCTCTTCTCTGATGCTTTCTGCATTTTTCAAACAGTGAGTCGGAGCGGTCCCCGTAATGCGTTTGAACACGGTACTGAAGTAGTTCTGATTTGCAAAGCCAAGAGATGCTGCAACCTCTTTGACGCTTCTTCCGCTTTTTAAAAGACGCGTGGCTTCCGCCGTTTTCATACGGTTAAAATATTGCATAACTCCCATCCCGGCATATTTTGAAAACGTTTTTTTCAAGTTTATCTCACTCATTCCGCACATTTTTGCGATATCTGCAACTGCTAAGCTCTTATAAAGATTATTCTCAAGCACGGTAACTATAGCATTATAATTTCCCGCGCTTCCCGTGCTTTTCGGCGCTTTTTTCACCGAGCGCTGAGACAGAATTTGCAAAAGAAACATTTCAAAGTCTTTCAGTGCAATCTGGCTGTCAAGACATGCAGGATTTTTTATCTCTTTCACGCACCCTCCATCAAAAAGAAACGCTGCCTCAATCTCTGTCAAAACACGCTTGGGTATCTCCATATTACGGACTTCAAAAAGCTTTGACGAATATTCCGGCACATTGATCGCCTCAAAGCTGAAAATGATTATTTCCGGGCAGGAGCCCCCCTCACTCCACAGCCGATGAAACTCCATCGGTGCATGAATGATTGCCTGCCCGCTTTCGAGCAGAAAAACACCGTTTCCCGAGGTTATGCCAATCTCGCCGTCAAGAACAATAACAATTTCCCAGAAATTATGCGTTTCTCCCTCAAAGAAAAACCGGCTGTCGCACTTCTTGCTAAACGCCGTGTATATCTTTTTAATCTGAAAAACATTCCTTATCTCTTCTGTACTGAACACAGGCACACCATCTTTATACAAATTTATATATAATATATACTTTTTCATATATACTTTTGTTTTTATATACGCTATTATATTACCATACAGACCAACTGCGGTCAAGACAAATTTTTATTAAGGACTGAAAAACATGAAGCTTTCTCTTTATTGCGGAGTGTCAAAAATCATAAGGGAGCGCGGATGGGAAGCCGCAGCAAAAGAAGCACTCAGCCTGGGATGCAATATGCTTGAAACCATCGACACACCTTTTTCCTCCGAAGAACCCGTTTTAAGCAGCATTGAGCAGGTGCGTGAGGCACGCAAAGTGCTGAACTTTCACGGTGTTTCGATATCGTGCTGCTCTGTATTTGCAAATTTATACAACTCTCCGGAAACAGTAAGTTTTCTTAAATCATATTCCGAGCTTGCTTATGAGCTCGGCTCACCTTTTCTTCACCATACCCTTCTTCCGAGGATTGAGCCTTCCACAGAAGTTCCCGAAGCGGAAGAAGCAATTGAACGTGCAGTTTCGGCAGCAGAAGAAATTGCAAATCACGCGGCAAACTTCGGCATAACCTGTCTATATGAAGGTCAGGGGCTTATCGTCAACGGAATAGAAGGATACCACAAGTTTTTTGATGAAATGAAGCGCAGATGTAAGAACGTCGGCGTCTGCGGTGACATAGGCAACACCCTTTTCGTCGATGTTTCGCCAAAGGATTTTTTCAGTGAATTTATAAGCGACATTAAGCACGTTCACGTAAAGGAATACAAGCGTTTCCCCTACACTGAGGAACGGAAACCCGGTTGGATGCGCACGCACAACGGCTCGTATATTTCCGACGTCCCGCTCGGTACGGGAATTTGCGAAATTGACGAATGTATGAAAATACTCAAAGCCGCAGGGTATGACGATGTAGTTTCCATAGAATCCACAGACCCGCCCCCGGCAGTCGGATATATGAAAAATACGTATAATTCAATTTTCAAATAACAGGAGTGACTAACAAAATGGCATACACAAATTCAATAGGCGTCGTTCAGGAGCTTCGCCACTTTTTCAACGCCGCAGAAACAGATTTGCTCGATATGATGATTGACGCAGGCGTGGAAACCGTTCAGGTAATTGCAAACACAAGCGTTCCCGGTCTTGTGACGGAAGAAAACGCAGAGAAGCTTCTCCGTATGACGGAAGGAAAAATCCGCATAACCTCTGTCTGGGGAATGTGGAGCGGTCCGCGAAAATGGGACTTCATCGACGGACCCTCAACGCTCGGTCTTGTACCCGAAGCATATCGCGCCGAGCGCCTTTCAGACCTCTGCCGCTGTGCTGACTTTGCCCACGCACTCGGCGTTCACGACATGGCAACACACGTAGGCTTTGTTCCCGAGCAGCCGTGCTATCAGGGATACCGTGAGCTTGTATCGGCAGTTCGCTATATTGCGGAATATTGTGGTGAGCGCGATTTGTATTTCAACTTCGAAACCGGTCAGGAAACCCCGGTAACTCTTATGCGCCTTTTCTCGGATGTTGGCGCGGACAACCTCGGCGTAAATCTCGATCCCGCAAACCTCATCCTCTACGGACGCGGAAATCCAATTGATGCAATTGACATCTACGGCAACAAAATCCGTGGTGCGCATATGAAAGACGGCGATTATCCGAAAGGCAACTTTCACGAGCTTGGATGCGAGCGCGTTGTCGGTGAGGGCACTGTTAATTATCCGGTATTTTTACCAAAGCTTCTTGCAAGCGGTTACAAAGGCGATCTCTATATCGAGCGCGAAATATCGGGAGCAGAACGTGCAGAGGACGTTAAGAAAACAGTGAAATATTTAAAAAGCTTAATGGGGTGATTTTGTTATGTACAGATATGCAATAATAGGATTCGGAGGACTTGGCAAGCTACATCTCGGCAATCTTATAAAGCTTGAGAAGGAACGCGGAGACATAAAGCTTTGCGCCCTTTGCGGCGCAGATCCCGAAAGCTTCAAATCAAACGTGAAGCTCAACATCGGCAATGTTGATATCAGCTCGATTGATTTTTCTTCCTGTGGGTTCTATCAGGATTACAAAGAGCTCATAGATAAAGAAAAGCCTGATTTCATCCTGTCCACGCTTCCCACGTATTTGCACGAGGAAGTCGCCGTTTACGCACTTTCGCACGGAGTTCACGTCTTTTCCGAAAAGCCGATGGCTCTTTCAGCGGAAAGCTGCAGGAATATGATTGATACAGCCAGGAAAAACAACAAAGCCCTTATGATAGGCCAGTGTCTGCGCTTTGACCCGTCTTACCGTGAAATCAAAAAGTACATTGACGAAAAAACTTTCGGTAATGTATGCCGCGCTGAGTTCACCCGCTATTCGCAGACTCCGACATGGACATGGAACAACTGGATTCTGGATCCCAAAATGAGCGGCGGATGCATTCTTGATATGCACATTCACGATGTTGACCTCATAAACTACCTGTTCGGGCTCCCCGTTTCCGTAAGCTCTGTAATTACCGAAAACAAAGCGGAACTCGAATCTGTGTTTACGCGCTATTTCTATGACGATTTTCTCGTCATGTCAGCAGCGGACTGGTCATTTCCACAAAGCTTTCCGTTTACCGCCCGGTGCCTGATAAGCTTTGAAAAAGCAACAGTGCGCCTCTGCGACGGAAAGCTCACCGTATATACAGACAACGGTGAGCAAGAGGTTGAGATTGATGCCGGCGATTATTATATGGATGAGATACGCGCTTTTCTCGGACTTGCACTTGACGG
>JAFQGO010000246.1:0-4120 GCA_017398225.1 Oscillospiraceae bacterium
ACAATATCGCCGTTACGGCGATATTGTTTCCTGCAAGGACATTGTTGCGGGCATGGATAACTTCAGCTACTTCACAAGACAGATTGGCGAGAACGAGCCGGAAATCATAAGCCTTGATGCAGACTACTCATTCAGCGCATACACCGATTGCACGATTGCGGCTGTATGCAACGGCGCAGTAACGCTTACAACCCCGCGCAAAATTTCGCTTTCCACCTTCTCGGTTGGCGATAAGCTCACCGCTGTTATGGCAGAGTTCATCGGCTTTGATGATGCCAAGGAAAAGGGCATTATGTTCGGTGGCAAGAAGATTGCAATGACAACAGATAAGGCGCAGTTTACAGTAACGAATGATACGAATGATGATGTTGTTGTCAAAGGCTACGCAATAGTCGGAGACGACAGATACGTTGACGGCGAAATCACCGTAGACGCAGCAAAATAAAAGAGCAACAAAGCAACGCACCGCGCGGGAATCCCGCGCGGTGTTTGACAACAAAAAACGCTTGAAAAAGCGTACATTATATGATAAAATGATTTTGTCGGAAATATCCGGCAGGAGTTGCCATAGCGGTGGCGGTTAAGTCTTGCCCTCGGAAGGGGGCGTTGCCAATGGAGTACATAACATTAATTTTGATTATTGTTTTTTACACAATTGTTGCAATAAAAAAGAAATAACCGCTAGAGCGACCAAACTTAGCGGTTGATTTCTTCAATGCTATGTGAGGGCTGACCGTCATCGGCAGCTCCTTTTCTATTTATATTATAACACAAATCACAGTTTTGTCAACTTTTTTATTCATCAGCGAGCATCGAACTCTGCAATGGCGTTGAAATACTAACAACATTCCGATATCGGAATGCCGCCTTTCGCGCCAAGCGGGCAATAAATTACAGCGAAATTACAGAAAAGACTGAGCGGGCAAAATTTTAATTTTGCCATTTGCGAAAGTCTATGTGATGAGCGCTTAATTTATCCGGTGCGCGGGCAGCGGCAAGAGCGTGGGGTTTCAAAAGGGGTTCGCAAGAGAACCCCTTTGACAATCACCCTTACATTGTATGTATATACATAAAATCATTTGCGGAGAGCCACTTGCACTTCTGCCCCTGAATAAGTTCAGGCTCAAGCTCCTCTATCTCAGAGAGTTTACCGTCGAGATAATCGTTTATCACTCTGCCGGTATGACGCAAGCGCTCAATTGCCGCACCGTAGCGGCACATAATATTCTCAAAGCCGTGCGCCTTATAATCGCGGTACCACATCTCACGGTGAAGCGTATGCAGCTTTTCAAAATCCGCAATAATTTCCGGAAGCTTATTCGCGGCAAAGTCGCGCAGATACTCCTTATCCCCCGCCTTGTAACGGTCGCGGAGGTTTAAGTGAATTTCGCACTTGTGCAGGCAAGCGCGGAACGCCGCAAGGATATATTCCGTATTTACATACTTTTCAATAACCGCAATTGCGTCCGTGAGGTATTTTTTCGCCGCAGGAAGGTCAAAATCAAAGCACAGAAGGTTAATCAGCGGGTCGCTCCACAAAATGTGCTTTCCGGCGCGGATTGCGCCGTCCTCGCGGAAGAAAAAGTCGCTTATCGCGTGGGAAAGCTCCTCCGTCATACCGGTTGTAAAGCGGGACATGCTCCATATATCGTCCTTCGTGCACGCTTCCCCTTTCCAGCAATATTCCGAGAAAAGAGAAAGCTGAGGAAGCGCAAGCATATGGCTTGTTTCGCAACCGTCGTTTGACCAGATGGTGACGATAACCTCCGGAACACCTCCGCGAAGCACCTCTTCCATAGCGGGCTTCATTGTGTTGTAGGTGTGGTCGTAGTTCGGCACAAAGCCGTCCCACGTCCAGATACCGCCGCCGAAAACAACAGGGCGGTTAAAGTTTTTGTGCTTTTCGATATTGATTTTATAGAACTCGTTGTTCGTGTGGTAATAATCCCAGAAAACCATATCGGCCTCCGGCATTGCATCTATTGCATACTGCGGAACGACAACATGAGGCATATAATCCTCTTCCTTGCTCTTTTCGACGAGGGAGAAATACATATCGCTCCACATCATCGGGCGGAAGCCGTATTTTCTGCAGATTTCCGTTACGCGCTCAAGGTGTTCGGAAAAAATCTCAAAGCGGTCGCGCATTCCGTTTTTCACAAGATACTGACCGAGGCCAAGTCCTGCAGTTTCGTCACAGCCGATATGCAAGCGGTTTGTGCGGAAAGCGGAGCGCATAGTCGCAATACAGCTTTCAATAAACTTATATGTCTTTTCCTCGCCGACAAGAAGCACCTTTGCGTTGTCGGCAATTTCGTCGTTTACGGAATAGCGCAAAAACTGCTCCATATGTCCGAGCGTCTGAATGCACGGAATTACCTCAACGCCGAGCTGCGCCGCAAAATCGTCAATTCCGCGAAGCTCTTCCACGGTATATCTGCCGCGCTGATAGCCGAGATACGGGTAATCTTTAACCTCATAAGTATCCTCGGTGTAGAGCATAAGCATATTATAGCCGTGCGCGGCAAGGTATTTTATGTATGTCTTTACCGACTCTGCACGCATAACACCGCCGCGCGACATATCAAGCATTGCACCAAGCGTTTTAAGAGATGGCTTCTCTGAAATTTCAAAGCTTTTCTTTCCCTCTGATATTCCCTTTGCAAGAAGCGTATACGCACGGCACTTTGCGGGGATCGTGTTGCCGCCGACGGTAGTGCTTTCACCGTCGTATTTCACGTAAACGCCGTTATATTCTATCTCTGCGATATTTTCTGGAAGTGAGCAGTTAAAAAGCTCTGCTATCATATTTTTTATGTCCATTACAATTCTCCTTTTCTGTTATCAAGCATATTATAACATATATTAGCATACTCCGCAAATTTTTTTCGCATTATCGTACATTTTAAGTAAAGTAAGCTACTGAAAAAAATCCCACTCATACTCCTTCATATTTCCGCTGTTCTCTTCATATGATTAACTATGATTTTTCAAGGATATGGTGATTTTTATGGTAATTCGTATCAACAAGCGCACGGTTGCAATCTTTTTGGCAGCAGTTCTTGTTTTCTGCACACTGCCATACTTTCCCGACGCACAAACAACGCCTGTTGCGGGAAACACATCAGGCGACTGGGGGCTGAGCTTTCAGACGCCCGGCAAAACTCCCGTGACAAACGTTACGCGTGAATATCTTCTGCCATATGACGCGTACTTTGTCGGCGATGAAAATGAAAAGGTTATATATCTCACCTTTGATGCAGGATATGAAAACGGGAATATGCCAAAAATTCTGGAGGCTCTGAAAAAGCACAACGCGCAGGCAGTTTTTTTCCTTGTGGGCAACTTTTTTGACCGTGAACCTGAGCTTGTGCGCCGGATGGTGAGCGACGGACACATAATCGGAAACCACACGCTGAAGCATCCGGATATGTCAAAAATATCCGACAAGGAAAGCTTTGAGAAGGAGCTTTCCGCGCTTTCCGATAAGTACCGCGAAATCATTGGAGAAGATATGCCTAAACTGTATCGTCCGCCCCAGGGCAAATTTTCGGAAACAAATCTCCGCCATGCGAAAGAGCTTGGGTATAAAACCATATTTTGGAGCCTCGCATATGCCGACTGGGATAACAACAAGCAGCCCTCGCGTGAGAACGCACTGAAAATTCTTTGCGAACGCATCCATCTGGGCGCTGTTGTTCTTCTCCACAGCACATCAAAGACAAACGGAGAAATTCTCGACGAGCTTCTTACAAAATGGGAAGAAATGGGATATACCTTTGGCAAGATCGAGGATCTGGTCGGGGAGATATAGTTAAAAGTACCGCAAAAGCAAAGCTTTTGCGGTACCGATATGCTCCGGAGCTTTTTTACTTGTTTTCGTGGCGGATAAGCTCCCACGTGCTGTCTATGAGGTTTGCAAATTGAGCATCGCACATTTTCTCAATGCGGAAGCTCTGGCGGGGGGAGTTTACATCCTCGCCGCTTATCTGCATAAGACCGTGCTTTTCGCAGAGTCCGCGAAGTCTTGCTAACTGCTCATCCGTGTTTCTTGTCGGCATATATGTTATTGCCGGAACGCCGTATTCTGCAAGGCATGCAACAAGCTCATCAAGATACG
>JAFQGO010000247.1:0-3980 GCA_017398225.1 Oscillospiraceae bacterium
AAGGAACTCCAAAGCGGCAGATCCGAGAGAAGACGAGCGATCTCCTCACAGCTTTCAGGTGCAGGACGGGTGACTACCTCGTCTGCCAAGGATTGAAGGCTGAAGCATTTGTTGTTTTGGTTACTCATTTGTTATTCCTTTCCTGTAATGCGCTCTTAAAAGTTGAAGAACGCCAAGCACAGCATATCATCCACGCCATTCAGCAGCTCTTCAGCAACGATCTGCTCCACTGCTCCTTGGACTCGCGGAGCATCCTCTGTTTTTTTCGCAACGTCCAACAGTTGCTCAGCAGTTATATTCTGAGGTTCGGGAAATACTAAAATAGCGCGGGCGGTATCGGTATCGATGTCAAATCCGACACCAAGCTTGCCGTCCTTATAAAGGGTGTAGACAAACAGCTTCTCGGGATCTGCCTCTTTCGCATTTACCGTAAAGGTATATACCGATTCTGCCTTCATGCCGTAGGCTTCCCATACGCCGTCGGGATCGTCATCTTCCTTGCAATACTCCACAAATAAAATCTTGGACGTACCGTTCTTCATTCCCCTGGTTGTCCATTCCTCTCGGATGCCGCCGTGAGGTGGTACCTTTGAGTCGTACATAAGGCAAACGTCTTTTTCTTCTTCGTCTAAGCCGTATATTTTTTCACTGTTAACATAGTAACTTCTCCAAGCCATATTGTTATTCCTCACTTTCTCTTATTTAAGCAGCAATACAACTTCCGTTGCAGCGATCGTATCATAGGCGACACCCTCACCACGAAAAATGGTATCCCGTTCTCTATAATTCAGGGTGAAAACCTTGTTGTTTCCGTCCGCGCCCTCGCGGCAGAAATACAGCACATCATCCACCAGCGCCCGAACAGAAACGCCCTGGACCCATATAAATTCGTTGTTTTTCAGATATTCCAGAGGGTAATCCCGAATCCGCTCACTATCCGAGGAAAAACCGGATGTATTGGATCCGCCGATGCCCATATAGCCAGGCAAAATCCGTACTGCTCTGACTCGCTTGTTATCTCTGACCATAAAACGCTCCAACCCGAGTATTTCCTCGTCCGGCAGCCGTTCAAGCGTATCCTTGAAGGTCAGTATCGCCCGCTCATATTCGTAGCCGTTTCCCCGGCGGGCACCGATATAGGTAGCATCCGTGCCCGAATTTTCAACCCAATTCTGACTATCCGTCCAATAAAGACGATTGCTCACCACTGCACGCAGGGTTTTTGTTCCCATCTGGATAAAATCACCGCCGGCAAGTTCCTCCAGAGAATAAGCCTTTACTGTTTCCGGCTTGCCGTAGCAGTTATCCGCTGATAGATCACAGAATCCGGTATGGATCTCGATGCCGACGGCATCGTCATTGTCCTCGACCAAGAATTTGTCAAGGCTTTTTACTTCATCCCAAGTCAAATACCTCATGATATCGCCTCCTTTCTTCGTTACAATTTCAATACCGAAGGGATATCCGGCTCAAACACCGGCATCAGCTTCAGCTTAAACAGATTTCTTTTATGTAGATAATCAATACGCTCTTTCTTCTTCTGATCTTCGATTTCACCTGTGCGGATATATCGGTCAAGCTCCGCATAGGTAAAGCCGAGATTGTCTTCGTCGGTCTTTCCGCAAAGACCGTCGGCAGGAACCTTCTCGACCAACTCAGAAGGCAGATCAAGAATTCGACCGATTGCCAAGACCTCTTGAACGGTAAGGCGGGATAAGGGACTGAAATCCCCGACCGAGTCGCCGTAGCGCGTGGAATAACCCACCCAATCCTCACTGAGATTGCAGGTGTTTACTACACGGCCGTTACAGCATTGCGAAACAGCGTAAAGTGTCGTCATTCTTATTCTCGGGGGCATATTGATACGGCTCTGTTCGGTCAGCTCCATAGGAATCGCACCTTTAAGCCCCTGTACCGCATCTTGAATATTGACTACGTAATGTTTGATGCCGAGATGATTTACCAGCTTATAGGACATATCAATATCCGCTTGCTCTCCGTTGGGCATCAGCACGCCGATCACACGGTCTTTGCCGAGTGCCTCAACACACAAGGCTGCAGCGATAGAGCTGTCCTTACCGCCCGAAATACCGAGAACGGCATTACAGTCGGGACCGTTCTCACGGAAGAACTCTCGTATCCAGTTTACACAATCATTTTTAACCTTCACAGCATCAAACATAGTCTGCTCCTTTCACTGCATCATCTGGAATGCAGGTAGTAATAGTCGTAGAAATCGATTCCTTGGTCGTAGCTGATCTTCATTTCACCAAGATACTTTTGATGATAATGAGTTTTTTCATCGTCGAACAGGAAAACCAGCTCGTCGTGGTATGCTCCAATGCATTCTCCTCCATTGAAGATCAATTCTTCAAAAGAGAGCTCCTGCATTTCGCTTCTCATATCGTAATAAGGACTGCAGCGACCGGGCTCGCATACCTGAGTTTTATATTTGCGCTCTACATACCATTTGTTAAGGCAAAGCGTACCTGCCTCTACCTCATCCTCGGTCGCATCCTGCAAATTATAGAGGTTCTCACCAATGCGCATAGCCTCGGTGTCACCCTCATTTGCCTTTTTCAAGCATTTTAAATTGCTCATAATAACTCCTTAAAGCATAAGTAATATGTGATTTTAAACGGTAAACTTTGTACCGCCGTCGTCAAATTCCTCGCCGTCACTTGCGATGATTCTTATATTTCCTACAAAACGATCGTTAATAACAAAGCCGATTTTTTGATCTTCAAATGCGCCGAATTCGAGCTCTTTGGCATAATCATAGCCAATCATTATACCGTCAATCCATACGCATTCGTCAAGAGCAGACCATTTCCCCTCGTAATAGAAGTTGCGCGAACCGCATCCGTGAGGCTTGCCGTTCTTTACCTCACCCTCATACACAGTTTTAGAGTTTCCGCTCTCGTCAACAATGGTTTCCTGTGCTCCCATAGTTCTGTATCCGGGGAAGCCAAATGCTATAAAGAATATCTCAAGCGCTCTCTTGGCATCCATGGCATCAAGACCGTCTTCCACAAGCAAGCCGTGTGCCTCTACCGCATATTGCTTGAAATTGTAGGCATCGTTTATCATTTCGACGAGAGTCTCTCTTGCGCTGCCGTAAAGAAGCGTTTCAAAAAGGTCATCCTCACGGTCGCCACCAGTGAGTAGTCCAAGCTTACCGCCGCTTTTTGCCCTGTCAAACATATTTACAAAACCGTTTTCGCCCTTACAAAGTTCTCTAACCCCATTAATAATATCCATTATAATTTCCTCGCTTTTTTATATTTTTCAATCTTTTTGTTCTTTTAGCCAATCGTAGTAACGTTCAATGGCATATTGGTTATCGCAGTTTTATTTAATCTTGTTTTTTCTGACAGAATAATTTCTGCCGTAAAGAGCATTTGCAATGCGAATGACGGTGGGAAGGTTCATAATGGAGCGAACGTCCTCCTTAGAGAAATCCCGTCCTGTCATCTCTTCAAGCTCCTTGGTATACTGCGGATCAATTCTTGCGTGCTTCTTCTGAAGCTTATTGCCCATTCTTGCGTTTTGAACCTCGCTCGGCATCAGCTGTGTCCAACCTTTACTGCGCATAAAAGCTTCATAGCGGCGGTTTTCATGCTTGTGGAGAATGTCAATGTTTGCACAAAGCACGTCTTCCAGCACAGAAACATCGCCATCTCCGTCATCAACAAGCTCAAGACCGAGAAGCCACAGCTTATACGGAATGGATACCGCAAAGGCGTCGGAATAGTCCTTGTAAAAATCAACTTGGTTATATAGGTCGGTGAGCCATTCGGCATTATACTCTCTGTCTACCGCAGTAACACCACGGTTAGCGGCATTCACCGCAACAGCGAGACAGTCTCGGTAGGAGGCACCGATACGCAATCCCTTGTAGGTATCCTCGTAGCTGCCGAAGGTCTTGATTTCAAATGAGCAAATAGGCATACTTTCAAATCTTCGGTGTTCTGTATTGT
>JAFQGO010000248.1:0-3482 GCA_017398225.1 Oscillospiraceae bacterium
GCTGAAACGGGTACTTGACTCTATGAAATAATTTTGCATTTTGCACTTTGCATTCTGCATTGTGCGGCAACGCCGCACATAGGTCGCAGTACTTATTAAGAGAATATTGGATTATAAAGCCTCCCTTGCCTAAAGGGAGGGGGACAGACGGATGGCGGTGGAGGGATTTTATCCCTTTTGAACTACAAAGGAGGACACATTACGATGAAAAAACTTATTGCATTAATTCTTGCAGGAATTATGATTTTCGCGCTGTGCGCGTGCACGGGTGGAAACGGTGTATCCGGTGACGTATCATATGATATTCCGGACGGGAAACAAATCCCAGATGATGCCGTTGTTGACATAACAATAGCAAGCCATGCTTCATGGCCGTATGAAGAGGATTGGAAGATATGGCAGTACATAAGAGAAAGCGTTGGCGGAACACTCAACATAAACGCCGTTCCGGCAACGGATTTTGCAACAAAATTCCCGCTTATTATGGCGGCTCCCGATGATCTTCCGGATCTGATGCATTTTCAGGGAAAGCCTGCAGGACACGCGAATTACTGCGCACAGGGCGCGTTCCTCGCATTTGATGATTATCTTGAATTTTTGCCGGACTATGAAAAGTTCTGGGAAAATGTTCCCGAAGATGAAAAATGGATGCGCGATGTCCGCAAGAGCTTTGACGGGAAGATTTATTACTCTCCGTCTCACGGACTTGAGAGAAGCACAAATATCCGCGCATGGCTTTACAGAAAGGATATTTTCGATAAACACGGTCTGAAAGCACCGGAGACGATGGATGAGCTGTATGAAGTTTCCAAGAAGCTTAAGGAGATATATCCGGACTCTTACCCGTTTTCCATCCGCTCGGGACTTCAGAACTTAAACGTTATCGGCACATCGTGGAAGCCGGGCTTCTGCTTTAATGAGTATTACGATTTTGAGAATGAAAAGTGGAGCTACGGCGCAACGGAAGATGTTATGATTGAGCTCGTGGAGTTCTTCAACAAAATGGTTTCGGAAAAGCTTGTTCCCGCCGATTTCTTCACGATAAACACAAGCTCGTGGCAGGAGTTGGTTTCTACGGACCGCGGCTTTATCATGCCGGAATATCAGGTGCGTATTGACTTTTTCAACAGTATGGCAAGACCGTCAAATCCGGAATTTAACCTCACTGCAATGAAGCCGCCGCGCGCGGATAACGGCATGGGCGTGAATATGATAAACAAGTTCAATTTTGTACCGTCCGGATATTCGGTATGCAATACCGGAGACAGTGCATCCATTGCCAATGCTTTCCGCATAATCAACTGGTTCTATACCGATGAGGCGTGTGAGCTTGTTTCGTGGGGAAAAGAGGGCGAAACATATGAGGTTGTTGATGGTAAAAAGCAGTTTATTATGGGAGATGAAGCCGAAACAATCCAGACGCTCTATGGCGTAAACACTCTCGGAACACATACACGCTTTGCACCTGATGCGATAGATGCGTCAATCTCCGAAGAGCAGGCAGCAACAACCGATTTCATTCTCGAGCATACCTATCCAAATCTTCAGCCGAATCTGTATCTTGAGTTTTCAAGCGAGCAGAACGACAAAATTGCAGATTTGAAAACGTCGATAGAAACCTTTGTGCTGGAAAACATCCAGAAATTCATTATTGGACAGAGACCTCTGTCTGAATGGGATAAGTTCCAGGAAGAGCTTAAAGAACTTCCTGTAGACGAGCTTCTCGCGGTTTATGAAAAAGCATACGACAGAGTGAAATAAACCTCTGCAAAACCCGAAGAACAGAAATAACAAAATAACACAAAACCCATCCCGTCGGAAATTCCGACGGGATGGGTTTATAATCGTTAGCTTAAGCGATAATGCCGTTCTTTCAGCAAAGGCAACCGAGACCTTTAAGGTAAGCACAAATATGGGTGTTATCGCTGTGTTTGATGAGATACAGACAACTGATGCGGTTCCGGTATACTTCTATAACGGAAACGGAATTTTGCTTAAAGACACTGTCGTTAAAAGGGGAGAAACGTTTGCTGTTGCAAAGAACAAAGCAGGTGTTGAAGCTCCGACTCTTACAGGCTTTGCGTTCAGTCACTGGAGCGACAAGGATGTCGGGACGGCAATTACTTTCTCACCTATGATTCGGGAGATTACGAGCTTATTGAGGCAGGGATTCTCTTTGGAAGCAAAGGAGTAAGCATAGAGAGCCTTGACGGCTATAAAGCGGCGGCGAAGAAGAACACAGGTCAGTTTACCGCTTTGCCGCATGAAGGTGCGGATGAAAACACGGTTGCGCGCGGATATATGATTTGCAGGCACAATGGCGAATTCAATGTAATATACGCAGATTAAACAAGGGATTGTAGCGAAATGTATTTTGCTACAATCTCTTTGGGGCTTTAGAAAAATAGTGCAGAATGAGCAAATCGGACCCGAAGTAGTACATAAGTACGTCGAGAGGTCCGATTTGTTCATAGCATAAAGTGTAACTAAATCCTCAAATTCGGCTTCTGCCGAATTTCCAATTTACTTTCAAACTTCATACCATATACTTTTTCGATGTTATCTGCAAAAAAATATCACTTTTACACTTTATGCGGTCTGGGCTGTTTTGCTAAAGCCCCGTTTCTGCTGGAGGTGTTTTATAAAAGATTTTTGCGAAGCTCTTCACCGCTTGCGGGGTGGAGATATGCCGGTGCAATATCAAAAACGGTTTTTGCACCATATGCGCCTTCTTTATTCAAACGGTATGCCGCGCGGGCATATGCAGTGAGAACGCTTGCGGTAAATTCGGGATTTGAGTCAAGCTTTAAGCTGTATTCAATAACGTGAGAGTTTTTGCCGTTGTTGGTTGTTCCGGTGCGGAAAACTCTTCCGCCGTGCGGAATGCCTGCGTGGTCACGGTTAAGTTCTTCCTGAGAAATGAAGTGAACGGTTGTATCGTAATCTGCAAAATAGTTTGGCATAGTCACGATTTCGCGCTCTATCCGCGCGAGATCAGCGCCTTCTTCCGCCACGACAAAGCATTCGCGCGTGTGCTTCTCGCGTGTTGTAAGCGTCGGATTTTCGCCTGCGCGAACGCTCTTGAGTGCTTGCTCTACCGGAACGGTATACTGACGTGCATCAAGGACTCCGTCAATTCTGCGTATCGCATCGGAGTGCCCCTGGCTTACGCCTTTGCCCCAGAAGGTATAGTCGTTGCCCTCGGGAAGGATTGCCTGACCGTAAAGACGGTTGAGCGAAAACATACCGGGATCCCAGCCGACGGAGATTATGCTTATTTTCTTTGCCGCACGGCTCTCTTTATCAACGTTTGCAAAATGCTCGGGGATTTTTGCGTGTGTGTCAAAGCTGTCAATTACGTTAAAATGCTTTGCAAGCTCAGGCGTCTGGGTGGGAAGGTCGTTGGCACTTCCGCCGCAGAGGATGAGAACGTCTATATCATCCTTCATTTCTGCTGCTTTGTCCATATGATATACGGGAAC
>JAFQGO010000249.1:0-7538 GCA_017398225.1 Oscillospiraceae bacterium
TAGATAAACCGTATAGTTCGGACCGTCCCAGTATACGGCTTTTCCGATAGCTGTTGCAACAGCGCGCACTGGAAGATATGTAGTTCCGTTATAGATAATCGGCTCAACAATATTTCCGTTTACGTCAGTCGGAGTAAGCTTCTCACCGTCAATAACTATTTTGACACCGTGTGTAAGTACATTATAAAGCGTTGTTGTGTTTGCCGCTATGGCAACGCCGCTTGTAAGTATTACACCAACCATCACACCTGCAACCAATCCTTGCAATCTCTTTTTCATAAAAAAACCTCCTATGTTTTATATCCATATGGATATAATTTGTATGTATTATAACACGATGGTTTTAAAATGTCAATATATCCAAATAGATATTTTTGGGGGTTTTTGAATTGGCTTATTACAAAAGATTAAGAGATTTACGCGAAGATAATGATTATACCCAAAAGCAAATAGCAGATATGCTCTACACAACACAACCGCAATATTACAGATACGAAAAAGGCTTGCGTGATCTTCCGTGTGAATTGGTAATTGTTCTTGCTAAAATATACAATGTTTCTATCGACTATATACTCGGATTAACAGATGAACCGAGATCATACAAATAAGTCAGAGAAAGTTTCAACTTTATTTTAACCGCGCTTGATAAGCACAGCTAATCCCCCTCATCCCGTGTATTATTTCCGTATTTTTGCAGAAACTAACAAAAAATCTCGGAGGTTGTTTGCAAATGGCGGATAACAGTGAAAACAAAAAGGAAACGCGCGAGGATATAATCGAAACCGGTGGGGTTGTGACGAAAAGCCGCTTCGGAAATATCCATTGCATAACGATAATAGGTCAGATTGAAGGGCATACGGTGCTTGGAAGCGATACAAAAACGACAAAATACGAGCATATATGCCCGACGCTTGCCGCAGTTGAGGAAAATGATGATATTGACGGACTTCTGATTATGCTGAACACCGTCGGCGGAGATATTGAGGCAGGGCTTGCCATTGCAGAGCTTATTGCGGGCATGACAAAGCCTACGGCATCTCTTATCCTTGGAGGGGGACATTCAATCGGCGTACCGCTTGCCGTTGCGGCAAAGCATTCTATAATTGCAGAGACTGCGGCCATCACCATTCATCCTGTTCGCATGAGCGGCGTTGTGGTCGGCGCACCGCAGACCTTTAACTATTTTGAGCGTGTTCAGGATCGGATTACAGGCTTTGTTGAGCGAAACTCGAATATGTCGGCAGAGAAATTCCGGGAATATATGTTAAAGGTTGGCGAGCTTGCAACGGATGTCGGGACGGTCATTTACGGAAAAGAAGCGGTGGAAATAGGTCTTATCGACCGCGTCGGAACGCTTGCGGATGCCCTTTCGTTTTTGCATAAAGAAATCAAAGCGAAGAAAAATAAAAAATCCTCTTGAAAAATGCGGAGTATAGATATATAATAAGTATATCAATATGCGAAAGGATGATACGGTTATGGCAAAGATTACAAAGGACACCATTATCGGTGATATTCTTGATATCGACGTTACCTGCGCTCCTTACTTTTTTGAGATAGGAATGCACTGCCTCGGCTGCCCGTCTGCAAGAGGAGAAACTCTTGAGCAGGCTTGCGCAGTTCACGGCGTAGACGTTGACGCACTTCTTGAGAAGCTTAACAACCATCTCGAAGGCAAGTAAAATTTTTTGAGAATATGCGCGTCGCATGACGCGCACTTTTCATATATCGGGAAAGGAGAAAGGTGCATTGGAAAAATCTATCGGCGCAAGGCTTTTGTGCGTGGCAGAGTCAATACCGCCGTGTGAAACGCTTGTTGACTGCGGCTGTGACCACGGATATGTTTCGATATATGCCGCGGCTCACGGCAAGGCGGAAAGGATAACTGCAAGCGACATAAACCGCGGTCCGCTTGATAATGCAGAGCGGGAGATTTTCTCGGCGGGACTTTCCGGAAAGATAAAAACCGTCCTGACAAATGGGCTTGACGGCATAGAACCGCACGACTGCGTGGTTATCGCAGGAATGGGCGGAGAGCTGATAGCAGATATCATTTCACGCGCACCGTGGACAAAGGGCGGGTGCACTCTCATTCTCCAGCCGATGACGCGCTCGGAGGTTCTGCGTGAGTATCTCTACCGCGAGGGCTTTGAAATTAAGTCAGAGAAAATCGTCTCCGAGGGAAAGCATATATACTGCGTGATTGTTGCGCGGCATACGGGGAAAACGGATTATCTGCCGTATGAAAAATACATAAGCCGCGCAGGGCTTTCCGACCCACGGGCGCGGGAATATACGCAGAAGGTTCTCTCTCGTCTGCGGTTTGAGTTTGAGCGCAAATGCAGCTCCGGCGCATTTTCCGAAGAAGAAAAGAAAAGAGGCGAGCGGGATATACGCTCGCTTGATGAGGTGGTAAGCTCTCTATGACAAAGGTATATGATATATTCAACACTCTTGAAGCGGCGGCACCGTGCCGTCTTGCAGAGGAATACGATAACCCCGGATTTTTAGTGGGAAGGAAAAATGCAAGCGTATCAAAGGTGCTTGTTGCACTGGATATAACAGAAAAAGTTGTTCGCGAGGCGACAGAGACGGGTGCGGAGCTTATTGTTTCGCATCATCCGGTAATTTTCAGAAGCCGCAAGAGCGTGACGGACGAGGATGTCTGCGGCTCAGTGCTTCTGTCCCTTATTGAGAACAAAATCGCCGCAATATGTATGCACACAAATCTCGACAGTGCCGTGGGTGGCGTGAACGATGTTCTGGCGGAAGTGCTGGGTGTGAAAAACACGGCTGTTCTTGCTCAGGGGAGAGAGGAAAACACAGGCATCGGAAGATGGGGAGAGCTTGAAGAAAGCAAGGCTCTTCCGGAGTTTCTCCCGGATGTGTGCCGTGCGCTTGATACATCCGGAGTGCGATATCACGATGCAGGAAAAACAGTAAAAAAAGTTGCGGTTGGCGGCGGCTCCTGCGGGGATTTCATTCCCCTTGCCGCATCACTTGGGTGTGACACAATCGTAACCGCCGACATAAAGCACAATGAGTTTTTAGATGCCGTCGCTCTTGGAATAAACGCGATAGATGCCGGGCACTTCGCAACGGAGGATATCATTTGCCCGCGCATTTGTGAAATTATTTCCGCAAAGCATCCGGAGCTTCAGGTGAAAATTGCGAAGGCAGATTGCGCCTGCACGAAGTTTTTTACAGTTTAGGAGATATTTAAATGGCACTTGATGCATTATTCATTTCGCACCTCGCTCGTGAACTCAATGAGCTTCTTGTGGGGGCGAGGATAGATAAAATACACCAACCGACGCGGGATGACATAGTCGTTGGTTTGCGCTCGCCGAACGTCAAGGGAAAGCGGCTTATTCTGTCTGCAAACGCAAGCTTTCCGCGTGTGCATCTCACGTCAATGGCGCGTGAAAACCCGGCGAGTGCGCCGATGTTCTGTATGCTTCTGCGCAAGCATCTTACAAACGGACGAATAATTTCCGTTTCCGCGCCGCACTTAGAGCGTATTATAGATATAAAGCTTGAGGTAAATGACGAGATGGGAATATCGTCAACCCGCACGCTCACTTGTGAGATTATGGCGCGCCATTCAAACATAATTCTGCGCGATGCTGACGACAGGATTATTGAATGCTTAAAGCGGGTAGACCTTGACACAAGCGAAAAGCGTCAGGTTCTTCCGGGGCTTTTTTATGAGCTTCCGCCAAAGCAGGAAAAGCTTGACCCCGGTGAATACTCCCGCGCAGAGCTTTTTGATATAATATGCAATGAAAAGGGAGAAATACTCTGTGATAAGTGGGTTATTTCGTCTTTTGCAGGCTTTTCACCGCTTGTTTGCCGCGAGATTGCTTACCGTGCCGGTAAGGATCTCTCGCTCCATATGTCCGAGCTTTCAATGATTCAGCGCGAGCGTATGGCATCGGCGATATGTGAAATAGCGGGCGGCAGTGCGGCACCGTGCATTGTGTATGACGGGAAGCAGCCTTATGAATTTTCGTTCTTCCCGATAACGCAGTACGAAGCGACAATGACCGCCGAAGTGCGGGGGAGTCTCTCCGATACACTTGCGGAGTATTTTGAAATCCGCGAGGTGCGCGAAACAATGCGGCAACGCTCGCACGGGATTTTGCAGGTGGTAAAAAATGCGTATAACCGCACGCAAAAAAAGCTTGCGCTGCAGCGCGAGGAGCTTAAAAAAGCCGAAAACCGCGAGGAAATCCGCGAGCGGGCAGAACTTATTTCCGCAAACATATACCGTCTTGAAAAGGGGATGACCTCGTTTGTTGCCCAGAATTATTACCGCAACTGCGAAGAGATTACGATAAAGCTTGATTCGCGTTTGAGTCCGCAGGAAAATTCGGAAAAGCTTTTCCGCGAATACCGCAGGATGAAGAATGCGGAAAAGTATATAACAGAGCAGATTGCAGCCGGAGAAGAAGAGCTTATATATCTTGAAAGCGTGCTTGAAAGCATCGAAAAAGCAGAGAGCGAGGCGGATCTTTCCGAAATCCGTGATGAGCTTGCCGAAACAGGATATGTAAGCCGGCAAAATGACAGACGCGGCGCAAAGCGCACGGCACTGCGCCCGTATCGCTTTACATCAAGTGACGGTTACACCATATATGCCGGCAGAAACAACAAGCAGAATGATGCGCTGACGTTGAAAAGCGCGATGAAGGGCGATTTGTGGCTGCACACAAAAAATATCCCCGGTTCACACGTCATTGTGGAGTGTGCGGGTGAAGAGCTTCCGGACAGAACGATTACGGAAGCGGCGATTATTGCCGCATATTATTCACGTGCGCGGGAGTCGGTTAATGTACCCGTTGATTATGCGCGTGTAAGATATGTAAAAAAACCGCAGGGTGCGGCGCCCGGCAGAGTTATTTACACAAACTATTATACGGCGTATGTAACTCCGGATGAGGAGCTTTGCAAAAAGCTTATGCAAAAGGATTAAAACATTATATCTTCAAAAATATCCGCGATTTCACGGTATGCAAGAAAAACATTTTCAACTCCCAGCCTGCGCGCAAGGCGTATTTTTTCTGAGATGGTGCGCGCATCGTCATAGAGGACAAAGCCGGCAGAATCCGGCTCGGACGAATATATAAAATAGTTTGAAACCAGCTGCGGCGAGAAAAAGCACTGCGCACTGTATCGGTCGCGAATATTGAGGAACTCACGCGCAGACAGCTCGCGTCCGGAAAAAGAAAAGAGGGGCATGGAAAAATCCGTGCACCTGCGTGGGATGGAGAGCGCAATGCGGCGGTGAGTGCGCATGAGATACGCCAGATACTCCGAAAGCTCCCCTCCTGAGACGGCGCATTCAGCAACGGGCGTTGCCTCAGAACACGAATCGGCAAATGCAAGAGGGCAGAAAACGGAAATCCCGCGTCGGGAAAGAGATGCTGAGATTTCCCCGAGGGTGCCGGCACACGCGAGGTTTTCTTCGTTTGCATCCAGAAAGACAGAACGGCAGCTACGCCTCCGGCATTCGTCATATATTGAGGGCGCGATATGTATGTCTGCACCGTCGGAGGAGATAACTAAAACATCCCCCGTTATTTCGGGAGAAAGCTTTTCACACATAAGCGTGTTTCCGCGCGCATAATATGAAAGAAGTCCGCGCTTTTCCTTCCGGTGCGTTGTGCATCCCAGCTCCGCTGCCGTGCGGAGAATATGCATATTCAAGAACAGCACCTCCTTGTAATCCGGTATAATATATGTTATACTAATAATATTAAATGAAAAAACACATTATGCGGAGGTATGAAATGTTCCCGCTTTTTGTTCCGGATATGAAGATAGAAAATATCTATGAGCTCACAGGTGAGCTTTTAGAGGCGATAAACATAAAGGTGCTGATTGCAGACCTTGACAATACCATTGCAAAATATGAGCACGAAATTCCGGATGAGCGCGTTATGCGCTGGGTGGAGGACCTTGCCGCACACGGGATAAAGCTTGCCGTTGTGTCAAACAACAAGCAGGCGCGGGTGGAAAAGTTCTGCAAGCCTATCGGAATTGCCCACTTCTGGCGAAGCGGAAAGCCGAGCCGGAGAACGATAAAAAAAGCAATGGAGGAACTCGGCGGAACGCGAGAAACAACCGCGCTCGTCGGGGATAAGATAATAACCGACATAATAGGAGCTAAGCGAAGCCGTATTCTCGCGATAAAGGTTCCGCCGCTCGGGAAAAGGAGAATGTTTGAATGAAAAAGATTATGATTATCAACGGCCCCAACCTGAATTTCCTCGGCAAGCGTGAGCCGGAGATTTACGGAAGCGACACCCTTTCGGACATCATTGCGTACACAAAGGAAAAGACAGAAGCTCTCGGTGCAGAGATAGTTGCGTTTCAGTCTAATTGCGAGGGTGAGATAATAGATGCGCTTTATCGCGCGTATGACGAGGGATTTGACGGCGTTGTGATAAATGCCGGCGCGTATTCTCATTACAGCATCGCAATTCGCGATGCGATAAGCTCAATCAAGCTTCCGTGCGTTGAAGTGCACCTCTCAAACATTCATGCAAGAGAGGAGTTCCGTCACAATTCCGTCATTTCGGCGGTGTGCAAGGGCATGATTTGCGGCTTCGGGAAAGAGGTTTACCCCCTTGGAGTAAGAGTTTTGTGTGAAAATCAGTAAAATTTCAAAGTTTTACTTGCAAAATGGCTCAATATAGGGTAAAATATAAAAAGGTTTAATATGATATAAAATTGGAGGAAAATTAAAATGATTTCAGCAGGCGAATTCAGAAACGGTGTAACGTTCGAAATGGACGGTCAGGTAATGCAGGTTATCGAGTTCCAGCACGTTAAGCCGGGTAAGGGCGCAGCCTTCGTCCGTACAAAGTATCGCAACGTTGTTACAGGTGCTGTTGTTGAAACTTCTTTCAACCCGACGGACAAGTTCCCGCCGGCATTTGTTGAGCGCAAGGATATGCAGTATCTCTACAACGACGGTGAGCTTTATTACTTCATGGATGAAGAAACCTATGAGCAGGAGCCGCTTAACGCAGACAAGCTTCCGGAGAGCTTCAAGTTCGTTACGGAAAATATGGTTGTTAAGTTCCTTTCTTTCAAGGGCAACGTTTTCAGCGTTGAGCCGCCTAACTTTGTTGAGCTTGAGATTACGGAGACAGAGCCGGGTCTTAAGGGTGATACCGCAACAAACGTTACAAAGCCGGCAACTGTTGAGACAGGTGCAGAAGTCCGCGTTCCGCTCTTCATTAACATCGGCGACAGAATCAAGATTGACACAAGAACAGGCGAATATTTAGAGCGCGCGAAGTAAGCATAAGCCGAGGGAAGGCGAACACCTTAAGGTTTAAAAATGTAATTTCAGCGAACTACTGCAGAAAATTCTGCAAATATACGGCAGTATGATTTTTGAATTTTCTTTGTATTTCATCAGAAATTTTCGTTTTTAAACTCTTCGACCTTAAACGCAGGAAAATTTTAAATAATTTAAATGCGAAGGACGAAGCAAGGCTGGCGCCTTGCAAGGAGGACAAATTTAA
>JAFQGO010000250.1:0-3744 GCA_017398225.1 Oscillospiraceae bacterium
GCTTTCTCACAATACGGTTGTTGTAAATGATGACTGGCAGAACGGAATTTACGGTGGAACACCGCTTCACTTCGACAGCACTGATACGGTTCAGGTTATGGATGTTGAGGCACCGAGCGCATATGCAGCAACAGATGAATACCGCCGTACCGTTGTTTCCGTTGCGGCGTCAAACGAGGTTGCGTATACTGTTGATTTCTTCCGCGTAAAGGGCGGAAAGAGCCATACTTACAGCTTCCATACCCAGTCGTATATGGGATACTCGACAGACGATCTCACTCTCGTTCCGCAGGTGGATGAAAACGGAAATTACGAGGATACATATGCGGGACATGACATCACCGCTGTTTATCTTGACCCGGCTACCGGTAAGGTCGAGGGAGAAAAAGAGGTTGAATACGGCGGCGACCCGAACGGACTTAACTTCTCCGGTGCGTATACCACAATGTTCCCGCGCGGGTATACATGGCTTACCAACGTAAACCGTGCAAAGGATATAGAGAGCGGAAGCTTTACTGTGAACTTTAAACAGACCGACTTTAACAAGCAGGTTGCAGACTCTTCAGACCTCAATATGAAGTATACCGCGGTAAATGACTGGACGCCGACAGGTCTTGGCATCGTTACCGGATATGCACCGAGAACTGCAAGCAACAAGAACGTTCCGGGGCTTGATTATATGCTCATCCACAGAACAAGCGACGAAGAGCTTGACACTCTCTTCACCTCGGTCCTTCAGCCGTATAAGGGAGAAGAGTATATCGCGGATATCAAATCCGTTCCCGTTCTTTCCGGCGGGGAACAGGTTTCCGAAAACGAGGCAAAGGCAGTTCGTGTAACGCTCACAAACGGAAGAGTGGACTACGTTATTTACGCGCCGGACAGCGAAAAAACCTACGCGGTTTCCGATAAGTTCATAAATTCCGGGAATAAAGAAATCCCTGTAAGCTTTAATTTCAATGGCTTTGTGGGAGTGTATACGGTGAATGATGAAGGCAAGAATATTTATTCTTATATGAATGATGGAACGCTTATCGGCGAAACGAGCGGCATCGGTATATATACAGGTGAGGTCATAGGCTTTACCGAAGAGCTTACGGATAAGAACTATTTAACGGTAAGCCTTAATGAAGAGATTGACCTTTCTCGCCTTGCAGGTGAATATATTTACATTGCCAATACCGGAACACAACACGGCTCTTATCGCATTATAAGCGCTGCACCGAATGAGGCAAACAATGCATATGTTGATTTATTCCTCGGAGATGTAAACGTGATAAAATCGTATGCACAAAATGCCAATCCCGAGGCGGGCTTTCTCTATAACATTGCAAAGTTCCAGAAGTTTGAGATTCTGCTTTCGGAGGAGTATGACGTAAAGCCAGAGATTAGCTTGAACACGTCCGGGAATCTTTCGGTATCGGTAGGCAGCTCGGTGAGCGTGGATGTGGATGCAAGAAGCGATGCTTCATCATCATTTACATTCTTCGGAAAGGTGCTCCCGCGCGGCGCATCCGTAAATCCGGAAACTGGCGTTGTTACATGGAAACCGGATTCAAGCCAGGTGGGTGAGGCAGGCTTTGTTATCGCGGCAGTTGACGAAGACGGACGCGAAAACACAATAAGCTTTGAGATAACCGTCTACGGAAAGACTACGGGCGGAACAACGAGTAAAGACGAGAATACCGAAACACCGACAACAGGAAATGAAGGAAGCTCCGGTGGCGGAGGCGGTGGAGGCGGCGGAAGCGGCGGTGCACCGACCGACAAGCCGGAAACTGATGCTGGTAAGGCGGAAAGCGACAGCGAAAAATCACCCGAGGCCTCGGGTGAAACGGAGAAGCTCCGTTTCACAGACACCGCTAACCACGCATGGGCAGAGGATGCGATAAACGAGCTTGCGGAGGATGGAATAATAAAGGGCACGACTGCAAGCACATTCTCTCCGGCATCAAACATCACCCGCGCAGACTTTGCAATTCTCTTGGTGCGCGCGTTTAAACTCGAAAGCGAAAATGCGGAGAACTTTGCAGATGTAAATGCATCCGATTATTTCGCATCTGAGATTGCAATAGCACGCAATACCGGAATTATATCCGGCGTGGGTGATAACAAATTCGCACCGCGTAACACCATCACCCGTCAGGATATGATGGTGATAGTCTACCGTGCGCTTTCAAGCCTTCCCCTTGAGGAGAAGGGGGACCGCCGGATGGCGGTGGATGAGGTGTTATCGCAATACCCCGACTTCGCCACTGTCGCACCTTACGCGAAGGAAGCTGTCACTGCACTTATTGGCGCAGGACTCATCAACGGCAAGAGCGGTCTCATCGCCCCGACCGATTACACAACCCGCGCAGAAGTCGCAGTTCTCATAAAGCGCATATTGGATTATAAGAAGTAACCCAATCTCCGGGTGCAGGGTCGCAACCCTGCTCGTTTTAAGGGGATTTTCAAGGGGGAAATCGAAATCCCCCTTGAATTCGGTTTGCTTCTTTGTCGAAAAACAAAGAAGGCCTGCCCGGCAGGGCAAAAATCTTGCGGGTTGCCGCAAACGACAAAATTTAGGAGGTATTTTACAATGAAAAAACTTATTGCTCTAACCCTTGCAGCCGTTATGCTCTTTGCACTTTGCGCGTGCGGCGGCACAGGAACAACATCGGGTGATGTTTCTTACGACATCCCTGAGGGCAAGCAAATTCCCAATGATGCCGTACTTGACATAACAATTGCAAGCCATGCATCGTGGCCATATCAGGAAGACTGGGCGGTGTGGAACTACATCCGCGAAAGCATCGGAGGAACGCTTAATATAAACGCTGTTCCGGCAACAGATTTTGCAACAAAGTTCCCGCTTATTATGGCGGCACCTGATACTTTCCCTGATCTTATCGGCTTCCAGGGTAAGCCCTCGGGCTTTGCAGATTACTGTGAGCAGGGCGCGTTTGTAGCACTTGATGACTACACAGAATTTCTTCCGGATTACAATGCTTTCTGGGACGGACTTCCGGAAAGTGATCAGTGGATGAAGAACATCCGCAAGAGCGCGGACGGAAAGGTATATTACACACCGAACTATGGTATGGAACGCTATACCAACCTCCGCACATGGCTGTACCGTAAGGATATTTTAGATAAGCACGGTCTTTCCGTGCCGGAAACAACAGAGGATTTGTACAACGTTTCAAAAAAGCTTAAAGAGCTGTATCCGGATTCTTATCCGTTCTGTATGCGTTCGGGACTTGCGAATATAAACGTTATCGGATGCTCATGGAAGCCTAACTTCCATTACGGCGCATATTACGATTTTGAGAATGAAAAATGGTGCTACGGTGCAACCGAGGACACTATGAAAGAAATTGTCGAGTACTTAAATCGTATGGTAAAGGAAGATCTTATTCCGTCAGACTTTATGACAATCAACACATCGACGTGGCAGGAGCTTGTTTCCACAAACCGCGGATTCATCATGCCGGAATATCAGGTGAGAATAGATTTCTTCAACAGTATTGCACGTGAGCAGATGCCGGAATTCAACCTCACCGCTATGACACCGCCGCGTGCAGATAACGGTGTCGGCATCAATATGAACAACAAGTTCAATCAGGATCCGACAGGTTATGCTGTATTGAATACCGGAAATGAGGCATCAATCGCAAATGCAATGCGCTATATCAACTGGTTTTATTCAGATGAAGGTGCCGAGATCCTATCATGGGGTAAAGAGGGGGAAACATATGAAAC
>JAFQGO010000251.1:0-3394 GCA_017398225.1 Oscillospiraceae bacterium
CCGTCGGCAACATCCATAACCTCTTCGCGGGTAAGCGTTTTCTCTGAATCGGAGAAAATCATACGCACGGTTATTGACTTCCCGCTCTCGTCGGTGTAGGTATCAACAACGGAAACCTTCTTGATAAGCGGGCAGTTTGCCGCATCAATTGCCGCCTTTATCGGAGCAAACTTTTCAGAAACAAACGAAAGGTCAATTTCAATCTCCGGGAAGCGGGACGGTTCTTCATACTTGATGCTTGCATTCTTAATCTTTGCAAACTCTGCTACATCAATCTCAGCGAAAACAATATTTGCCTTTTTGTCAATCTTCTTTGAAACCTGAGCATTTGCAATGCCTATCTCACCGAGGCGAACACCTGCGCAGTAAATTGCATTGAGGTTTTTCGGATGCTTGTACGAGCTCTTTTCCTCAATCTTCTCATAGGTAAGCGCCTCATGCTTGATATCATCTGCAATTACAGCCAGCATATCGCGAAGCTCAAAGTAAAGGCTTTCCATGCTCTTTGTCTTACTAAAGAGAGTTATCGCAAGCTTTTTATGCTCGTCACAAAGTCCGTCAGCCTTCAGTCCGTCTACCGTTCTGCCGATTTCAAAAATACCGAAATCGGGAGCATATGCCGTGTTTGCCTTTACCTGACAAAGCTGTGTCGGCACGATTGATTTTCTTATCGTCTTGATGTTCGGGTTTGTTGCATTTACAAGCTCAACATTCGGCTCAATATCAATTCCAAGAGCCTTGTATTCATCATAATACGCCCAGACATACGAATGTGTTTCGTGGAGAGAGAAGCGGTGAACAAGAATATCCTTTATTCTGTCCTCATCCGTCTTTTCCTGAGCCGCGCGCACCGGATAAAGCGGAACAGCAGCGGTGTTTACCGCGAAGTTATCATATCCGTAAATTCTTGTGATTTCCTCGATAATGTCAGCCTTCATTGTGACATCCTTTGTCGCACGCCATGACGGAACGGAAACCTTGAAGCTGTCACCCTCATTCTCAACCCCGAAGCCGAGCGAAGAAAGCGTTTTTACAATGCGGTCATTTCCAATTTCAATTCCCGTGTAGCGGTCAACAAATGACTTATCAAACGACAATTCAACATTATCATATTTAAACGCATATTCATCCGTAAGTGAGCTTGTGATAACCGTGCCGCTGTCGATATCGAGAAGAAGCTTTACGAAACGCGCAATAGCAGGAACCGTCATTTCAGGGTCAAGGCTCTTTTCATAGCGCTGAGAGGCATCTGTCCTGTGGCCGAGGCGCACTGTGGATTTGCGGATGGAGGATGCATCAAACGTTGCCGATTCAAGCGTTAATGAGCTTGTATCCTCAACGATTTCGGAATCAAGACCGCCCATAATGCCGGCGATGGCAACCGGTGTGTCGCCGTTGCAAATCATAAGCGTGTTCTCGTCGATATCGCGCTCGACCTCATCAAGAGTCCGGAACTTGAAGGGTTTATCAAAACGCTTTATGCGGATTTTGTCAACCTTTCTTGAGTCAAACGCATGCATCGGCTGTCCCATTTCAAGCATGAGATAGTTTGTGAGGTCCGCAAGAAGGTTTATTGCACGCATTCCGCAATAGTAAAGGCGGATGCGCATATTCATCGGGCTTACATGCTTTGAAATATTCTCAAAGCGAAGCGCCGAATAGCGATAGCAAAGCGGATCTTCAATCTTAACATCAAGCTTCGGAAGGCTTGCATACTGTGCAAGGTCAACAACGTCAAGCGGACGGAGCTCACGTCCTGCGATTGCGGCAAACTCACGCGCGATACCGTAATGCCCCCAAAGGTCGGGGCGGTTTGTGAGGGATTTGTTATCTACCTCAAAGACGATGTCGTCAATTGCAAAGACATCTTTTAAATCGGTGCCGTTTTTGAGGTCTGCATCAAGATCCATAATGCCGTCGTTATTATCGGAAAGGCCAAGCTCCTTTTCAGAGCAGCACATACCGCAGGAGAGATATCCCGCAAGCTTGCGCGGAGAAATTTCAATCTCGCCGATTTTTGCGCCAACCTTTGCAAACGCAGTCTTCATTCCGACACGAACATTGGGTGCGCCGCAGACGACGTCAACAAGCTCTGCCTCGCCTGCATCAACCTTGAGAAGGTGAAGCTTCTTGGACTCAGGATGGTTTTCAACGGACATAATCTCCGCGACAACTATTCCCGAGAGGTCACTTCCCTTGAAGAATATTTCATTTTCAACCTCTGCCGTGGAGAGGGAAAATTTATTGATAAGCTCGAGCTTATCAAGTCCGGACAAATCGACAAAGTCCGAAATCCAGTTCATTGACAAAAACATATTCTTTCCTCTCCTTTCTTACTTATCATCCGTAAACTGCGAAAGCACCTTAAGGCTTCCGGAGTTTAAGTCACGAATATCTTTTACACCGTATTTCATCATCGCAAGGCGGGTAAGACCGAGACCGAACGCGAAGCCCGTGTATTCCTCGGGGTCAATACCGCCGGCGCGGAGAACCTCCGGATGAATCATACCGCAGGGGCACAGCTCCAGCCAGCCGCTGTGCTTACACGAAGCACAGCCCTCGCCGCCGCAGATAAGGCAGCTTATGTCAAGCTCAAAGCCCGGCTCAACAAACGGGAAAAATCCCGGACGGAGACGTACCTTAATGTCTTTTTGGAAAACCTCGGAAAGCATCGTCTTCATAAAGAAGATGAGGTTTGAAATGGAGATATTTTTATCAACCATAACGCCTTCCATCTGGAAGAAGGTATTTTCGTGGCAGGCATCGGTAGCTTCGTTTCTGAAGCAACGTCCCGGGAAAATCGCCTTGATCGGCTTGCCTTCGCGGATTAAAGCATCCTTATACTTCTTGTAAATTGCATTCTGCGCCGCAGAGGTATGGGATTTTAAAAGCTGACCGTTTTCAAGGTAATACGTATCCTGCATATCACGTGCCGGATGGTTTTTCGGGATGTTAAGTGCCTCGAAGCACTCATAGTCCGTAACAATCTCGCTGTAATCCTCAACAGCAAAGCCCATTGAACGGAATATCTCCTCACACTGGCGCTGAACGAGCGTGATCGGATGATATGAGCCGCGATCAAGGTTTGCAGGTGCGGAGATATCAAACTCCGGCATAAGGTTGTTCTCGCGCTCAATTTCTGCCTGCTTTATCTCCTCGCGCTTTCCTGCAACCATCTCGGTCACTTCTTCTTTGAGGACATTTACTGCCTGACCAAAGGTTTTCTTCTCCTCGGGAGAGAGGTTTTTCATATCCTTTAAAAGCTCTGTAATACTACCCTTTTTACCGAGGTATGCTACACGTATTTCCTCAAGCTCAGGCATAGTCTGTACTTTTTCAAGCTCTGATAAAAGCTTTTCTTTAAGTTCCAATGTTTTGTCTGACATTTTTCTTA
>JAFQGO010000252.1:0-4154 GCA_017398225.1 Oscillospiraceae bacterium
TCTCCACTCCGAGAGACCGGACTTGTCGCGGAGTGATGCGGGGAAATGCTGCCACGCAATTCCACCGAGCTCCTCGCGGATTGACATAAATGAAGCGTAGTCTCCTATCCAGTGGCTTTCACGCTCGCAGAAAGCTTCAAGTGCCTCATAATCACGAAAACGCGAAAAGGCAAGGCGCAGAAGCCGTGCACGTTCGGGAATGATAATTTTAAAATCAACGCGCTCACAGTTTTCGTGCTCTGCACTGCGGAGCTCATCCTCTGTTATAAGTCCCGTTTCAAAAAGCGCTTCGGGGTCGATAAAAAGCGGATCTCCGGCAAACGAGGAAATGGAATTGTACGGAGAAAAACCGGGACCGCGCGGGTTTACGGGAAGAACCTGCCACGTTGAAAACCCGCTTTTGGCAAGAAAGGCAACGAATTCCCATGCTGTTTTTCCGAGCGTTCCTATTCCGTATTTTCCGTTAAGAGAGGAAATGTGCATCAGAACACCGCTTTGTCTTTTCATACAGAACTCCTTATCTTCCAATTGCAGAAATCATGGTAGATATTCTGCGAGGATGGATTTATTTTTTCAAAAAAGTTTTTCTCGGTATATACTGCCGTATCTTTAAAAAGAACAGGTGCAAACGGAACTGTGTCGCAGAAAGCTGTAAAGAACTGTGAAAGTCCTTCGTCACCGCCGAGATATGCCGCAACACCTGCTGAGAGGGACGCGTCGTAAAAGCCTCCGAAGTTCAGAGAACCGGCGACAAGACGAGTGATGTCAAAGTCTGAGCCGAGCGCAACCTCGGCGTAATAAAGGTCAAAATCACCCGAGGAGAGTGCACGGGTATATTCATCAAACGGAAGTGCGCGGACGGTGGTGGGAGCGCCGAGGCGCGTAAGCGTTTCGGCAATTCTCTTGCAAACTGCTACCTTTCCGCTGTTTTCACTGTTTACGAGTATAGTAAGAGCGTCGTTGAACGGAAGAGGAGTGTCCGGCTGATAGGAGAGCGCCTCTGCCGCAGAGTGGTTATAAAGTGCGCTTGCAGGGGGGACGGGAAGAGCGGTGGCATTACCCATCAGCGCAAAATCCCCGCTTGCCGCCGAGTCGCGGTCAATCGCGCGGGCAACTGCACGGCGGTTGTTCTTGTCGGAGAAAAGCGGTTTTCTTGTGTTAAATCCAACATAGTGAAAAAGTGTGGACGGAACGTTTGTGCGCTCCGCAAGACTTGAAGGAATAAGCTGAGATGTTCCTGTCGGATCGCTTGCAAGAAGAGATATGTTGTGAGAGTCAAATTCAAACACAAGCTCATCTGAGCTTGCAACATCGTGTAGCGAAATAACCTTGTAATGCGGATTTTTACCGCTGTGATGATTGTCGCGTGTGACGAGTGCTGTTTTGTCGTCCTTGGGTGCGTAAATTCCGGTGCCGATGGGGAATATGTTTTTTCGCGTGCCCGATTTTACAATCGGGATATCGAGAAGCGCGGGAAAACGCGCATTGTCGTATTTAAGGCGAACCTTTACATATCCTTTTGAATTTGATGAACGGATGCTTTCGACAACCGAGAGCGATGATGCAAAGTACGAGCCATTCTCCGCGGCGGCGCGGAGAGAGTATTCAACATCAGACGGAGAAAGCGCGCTTCCGTCGGAAAACGTGACGCCGCTTTTTATATTAAAGGTGTACTCACGGTCAGAGTATGTGTAATCCGAACAGAGAACCGGTGTTACCTCAAAGGTTTCCGAAACCGCAAAAAGCGGTTCACAGATAAGTCCGCAAAGCTCAAAGTTAATCTTACTCGGCGTTGTATATGGGTCTGTGCTTTCGTTTGAAGCAAATGCAACACCGAAAACCGAGGTATCCGGTATATATTCCTCCTCGGGTAGAGCGGATGAGGAAATATCCGCTTCGGGAAGCTCCGTAACGCCGCAGGAGGAGAGAAACAGAATGAATAAGAGAATAAAACAAAGCGTTTTTTTCATCATTTTTCCCCTTTCAGCATGATAACCGCCGCCATTGTTCCGCGGAGTCCGCCGGTAGCGCGGTGCGACCAATACAGGTCGTTTTTACAGCAGGTACATTCATCCGAAATTGTTATGTTTTCTTCCGGTATGCCTGAGTCGAGAAGGGTTAATGCATTGAGGGCGGGAAGTGAAACATGATATTTTCCGTTGCCGTGAGAAACGATGTGCTTTTTTGCATTTGCACCGAAAGCGGAAAGCATTGCATCGGGCACATCGCTGTCCGTTTCAAAACAGCAAGCGCCTATTGACGGACCTATTGCCGCAAGAATGTCGCAGGGGCAAGAACCAAAGCTTTTCGCCATTTCGCGGATTGCCGCGGCAGGGGTTTTCATTGCGGTACCGCGCCAGCCCGCGTGAGCAACGCCCGCAGCACGATTTTTCGTATCCAGCAGAAAAACGGGAACGCAGTCTGCATGGTACGTTGCAATGGGAAGGTCAGGTGTGTTTGTGATAACGGCATCATATTCACGCTTGCAGGGGGAGAATGCCTCTCCCGCATCAAGGTCTGCTGCAATGCATACGCCGTCCCGGTGAATCTGAGAAAAGGCAACGGTGCGCAGTGCGTCAAAGCCTGCGGCGTTGCCTAAAAGCTCATAATTGCGGAGAACATTGCTTTTCTCATCCCCGCGGCCGAAGCCGAGGTTCATCGTATCAAGCGGGGGTGCAGACACACCGCCGCGGCGTGTGGAAAAGCAGGTTACGGCAAGCCCGGTTTTGTCAAAAGCCGGGACGGAAAGATAAGTCACACCATTTACAATGTTGGTTTTAAATCCGTGTTTCAAGCTTTCTGCCTCCGAATCGGTTTATTATTGTTGTTTTCCTTTTAAAAGCTTCATTCGTGCGCTGTGGTCAAGAAGACGCTTGCGCATACGCAAGGATTCCGGAGTTACCTCAAGAAGCTCGTCATCGGCAAGAAACTCGAGCATCTGCTCAAGGCTGAGTATCCGCGGCGGAACGAGACGCAGCGCATCGTCGCTTCCGGATGCACGCATATTGGTAAGCTGTTTTTTCTTGCACACGTTTACAACGATATCGTCTGCTTTGTTTGAAACGCCGACAATCATACCTGCGTATACATTATCTCCGGGAGAAACGAACATCGAGCCGCGGTCCTGAACGTTGAATATACCGTAGCCGACAGCTTCTCCGGTTTCGTATGCAATAAGCGAACCGGTTGCGCGGCGCGGGATATCACCCTTTGACGGAGAATAGCCGTGGAAGATGGAATTAAGGATACCCTCTCCTTTTGTATCTGTAAGGAATTCATTTCTGTATCCGAAAAGACCGCGTGCAGGAATGACAAACTCAATCCTTGTACGTGATCCAACCTGAGACATCTTGCGAAGCTCGCCCTTGCGTGAGCAGAGCTTTTCAATAACGGAACCGCTGCAATCTCCGGGGACATCGGCAACAACCTCTTCCATCGGCTCGCACATAACGCCGTCAATCTCACGCATAAGAACGCGCGGTGTGCTTACCTGGAATTCGTACCCTTCGCGGCGCATGGTTTCAATCAGAATGGAAAGGTGCATTTCTCCGCGTCCGGAAACGATGAAGGCATCAGAGCTGTTTTCTGCAGGGGTTACGCGCAGGGAAACGTCTTTTAAAAGCTCGCGCTCAAGACGGTCCTTGATGTTGCGGGTTGTTACGAATTTTCCTTCGCGGCCGGCAAAAGGTGAGTCGTTTACGGAGAACGTCATTTCAACCGTCGGCTCGGAAATCTTGACGAACGGAAGCGGCTCCGGATTTTCGGGGTCGCATATAGTGTCTCCGATTGTTATCTCAGCGATACCCGAAAGGCAGATAATATTTCCTGCGCTTGCTTCGGTGACGGGAACGCGCTCAAGCCCCTCAAACTGATACATTGCGGTGATTTTAGCCTTCTTCGGCTCGCGCTGGTTGTGATAATCGCAGACAACAATCTCCTGATTCTGGCGGATGATGCCGGATTCAACGCGACCGATAGCTATTCTTCCTACATAGTCATTATAGTCGATGGACGAAACAAGAAGGCGCATCGGCTCGTCACAATTTGCACTCGGTGCGGGAATGTATTCGATGATTTTGTCAAAGAGCGGGCGCAAATCCGTGCCTTCTGTGAGCGGGTCGTTTGATGCAATTCCGGCGCGTGCGGAGCAGAAA
>JAFQGO010000253.1:0-5292 GCA_017398225.1 Oscillospiraceae bacterium
AGAAGCGCAATCGCCCAGAGAAGGCTCCAAATTGCTGTGATAAGGAAAAGACCGATGGAGGAAAAGACTGTCCCGAGGCTTGTGAACGGTGAAAAAACATGGGAAAGCTTCCCTCGCTCGCCCGATGCCACGGCAAGGTAAAAGCGGTGGATACCGACCGTGAACGGACAATTGATGAGAAGATAGATAATGCCCGTCACAACAAACGACGCGATGGTGCGTGAGGTTATCGTTTCCGGAAGAAAAAGTGAAAAAAGCTTCATCATATCTCCGCCTGCGGCGATAATTTCCTCTTCAAGAGGAATGCGCAAAGGCAACGTGCCCAAAACAAGCATAGGAATAAAAGAAGAGATAAGCGTGATAAGAAACGAGCGCAGCCAGCTTCCCTGCATGGCTTGCGATGATGCCGCCTTCAGTAAGCGGCGGTTAACGGGTCTGTATCCGAACATATTTATAACCTATCCTTTCGCGGAGCTTCGGAAAAAGCATATTATAAAGCTTTTTCTTCTCCGTTTTACTTGATGATTTTCATATTATATTAGTATACACTATTATAAAGTAAATTTCAACCTTTACAAAACAACTTTCGGCGTGTATAATTATAAAGGCTGTTAAGTCAGATATCGTGAAAGGAAGGAGATGCGGCAATGGAGCTCAAAAACTGTGCCGTTATAAATGATTTGACGGGCTTTGGAAGATGCGCGCTGAATGTTTCAATACCGGTGATGAGTGCTCTCGGTGTTCGTGTGATGAGTGTTCCGACCGCTGTGCTCTCCAACCACACCGCATTTGATGAATATTTCTTCCGTGACCTTACCGAAAGCTTAGAGGGATACCTTGAAGGCTTTGATAAGCTCTCTCTCTGCTTTGACGGGATTTACACCGGCTTTCTCGGCTCGGAGAGGCAGGTGGATATAATCTCACGTTTTATTGACCGTGCAAAGGGAGAAAGGACTCTTCTTTTCGTAGACCCGGTTATGGGGGATGACGGAAAATTATATTCTACATATACAAATGAGCTTGTGGAGAAAATGAAGTGCCTTGCAGCGCGTGCCGATATAATCACGCCGAATCTTACGGAAGCTTGCCTGCTTGCGGATGAGAGCTATGAACGCTTTACGGCGGCAAGCGATGAAGTACTTATCGCTCTTGCAAAAAAGCTGTGCTCACAAGGCGCGCGAAGATGTGTGATTACCGGAATATACCGCCGCGGCCGCGTTTTCAACATCGTGTATGACGGTGTCCTCAATGAAAGCTATGTAACTTCATCAAAATATATAGCAAGGCAATTTTGCGGAACGGGAGATCTTTTTGCATCGCTTCTTGTCGGGCATCTTCTTCGCGGGGAACCGTTGCGCCGCGCTATACGAAAGACCTCGCGGTTTATTTGCCGCGCTGTAAAGCTTTCTGAGCGTCTCGGCGTCAGCCCGACCGATGGCGTAGCGTTTGAGCCTATTTTACATCATATATAGCAAAACGATATATATTTACAGGAGGAAACCACTATGTCAAAGGATATTTCACAAATTGATAAAAATCTTGCTGTGCCTGCAGAGATAAATGCACCGGACTGCGTTTTTCACAACGTAAAGGAAGAACCGTTTGAGATTTACGGGCTTTATAACGCGAAGTCGGAAGAGATTTTCCGCCGCCTTCCGGAAAGCGATGCAAAAGCAATAAGCGAAGGTGTGGAAAAGCTTCACATTCACACTGCGGGTGGCAGAGTCCGTTTCTCAACTGATTCGGAATATATAGCAATCCGCGCAATCGTTCCGAGCGTCACGCATTTTTCGCATATGCCGCTCTGCGGCGTTGCGGGCTTTGATATGTATGTTTCGCGTGATGGGCATGATGTTTTTGAAAAGACGTTTGTTCCGCCTTATGGCATGACAGACGGTTTTACGTCAATTTATCACTTTGGCGACAGAAAAATGCGCGAAATTACAATCAATTTTCCCTTGTACAATCCGGTTAACGATCTTTATGTAGGAATTTCCGACGATGCGGTGCTTTCCGGAGGAAGAAAATACAAATATGAAATTCCGGTTGTATATTACGGCTCGTCCATCACTCAGGGCGGATGCGCTTCGCGTCCGGGTAATGCATACCCCGCGGTTATTTCGCAGAAGCTTGAATGTAACCACATAAACCTCGGATTTTCGGGAAATGCACGGGGCGAGGACGCAATGTATGATTATATCGCTTCTCTTTCAATGAGCGCGTTTGTATATGACTATGACTACAATGCACCGAGCACGGAGCATCTTGAAAAGACGCACGAGCGCGGCTTTCTCAAAATCCGCGAGAAGCAGCCCGAGCTTCCCGTTATTTTTGTCACCGCACCGAATGACGATATGAAAAATATACAGCGCAGAAACAATCGCGCAGTGATAATGAAAACGTATTTAAACGCAGTTGAGCGCGGAGATGAAAACGTGTATTTTGTTGACGGCGCATCAATTTTCGACGGCGAGAATTCAAACTCCTGCACCGTTGACGGCTGCCATCCCACAGACCTCGGATTTCTGCGTATGGCGCGCGGAATCGGCAGAGTTGTCGCATACGTTCTTGAAAAGTAAATAATGAAAGATAAAAGCTCCGGAACGCAAAATTTGCGCCCCGGAGTGTTATTTTTCAGAGATATATTACCACTTGCAATCAATAAGCCCGTCTTTACGGAGCGTAAGAACGGTTCCGTAGGACTTGCACATATCGCGGAGATATTCAAAAATCTCCGGATTGCAGCTTTTTTTCGGAAGACCGGTTTCAGCTTTGTTGCCGTCCATACACATTTCTATCGGCATAAGTGTGATGCTTTTAAGCTTTGTCCCCTCTGTTTCCCAGAGCGGGATAACCGAGCGGAACATCCTCTTGTCAGTCATAAGTCCAACGGTAAAGTCCTTTGATCGCTTTGCAAGAAGCTCGTGTACAGTTGATGCAGAGGTAAGCCCATGCTTTTGGAAGAAATCCTCAGGCGCAGTCTCAACATTATAAAGCTGAAGCACGAAATCGCCGAGCGAATAGAAAATCGGACAATCCTTATATACTTCTATCGGACGGAGAAGGTGAGGACCGTGACCGACAACCGCATGTGCGCCCGCATCAATGCAGCGGTGCGCAAAATCCTTCAAAAACTGTGAAGGCTCTTCCTTTGCATCTCCGCTTATCTGATGCGAGTGGACGGAAATCATGATATAATCCGCCTGAAGGCTTGCTTCAAATATCGCTTTTTCAACGCGCGCAATATCACGCTCATCAATCTCCATAACAAAGCGCGGCTCATCTCCGAGCTTGAATTTAAGCTCTCCAAGCTCGCATTCGTCATCACAAAGCTCGGGATAATATCCTTCTTTTCTGGTTATTTCCTTTGCCGCATTGATGTTTGTTGCTTTTGCAATCCTTTTTATATGTTCAAGCTCTTCCTTTGGCAGCTCAACGCGGCTTTTTATACGCAGACCGTTAACGCCTGCGCGACCCGGGAAGAGGGGAGACTGCTCGCCTGCCATTGCAGACGGGTCAAAATTGGAGTTTACGGAAATAAGTGCCACGCGTCCGTTTTTTGTGTTAAGGTATGCAGGTGCTGCTGCTTCGGCAAGGTTTCTTCCCGCGCCGCTGTGGACAAGGCCGCTTGCGTTAACAGCTTCAAGCGTAGAGAAAAATCCGCCGTAGGAAAAATCGAGCGCGTGATTGTTGTTAAAGCTCGTCATATTAAACCCGTAAGGCTTTATGTCGTCAAGCACCTCGGGGTTCGTGCGGATATATGTACCGCCGGAGAATGCAGAGCCGCAGGTGTCGCCCGTGCGGTTGAGAGTAGTTTCAAGGTTAAAGAAGCGGGCATCACCCTGCTTTATAAAATCCGAAAGCTCGGAAAAATCATAGCCTTCGTAAATTCTTTTCTGGATAATCATATCCCCTGCAGCAGTAAATTTCATTTTGTCACCCCCGAAAAGGCAAGGCCGGAATTTATCGCAATTTCAAGCCCCGGAATAAGAGATGCTTTTTCAAGCCACTCTTCGCGAGTGTGGCTTCCTTGATGATTATCAACGCCGATGCAAATAGCCGGAACACCGAGCGATAGCGGGATATTGCAGTCGGTCGAAGAACTTCTGAAACACGCCGTATTTCCCGATGCGGCTTCGATAATCGGCACGAGTACACGGCGCAGATCTTCTATTTTCTCATCAGGAACAATTCCGCACGGACGCTCACCGACCCTTTTCACTGCTACACGGACATCCTCAGAGCGGGCTGATTCAAAAATTTCCTCAAACTTCTTTTCCATATATGCAAGGCAGTCAACATCATTGGAACGGTATTCACAGAGCATTCTCGCATTCTGTGCAATTGTATTTACAGATGTTCCGCCGGAAATTTCGCCAACGTTGAAAGAGGTTTTTGCGCCATCCTTTTTCGGGAGATCAATACCATAGATTTTATTCACAATTCCGGCAAGGTTTGCAATTGCGTTTTCGTTGCCGAATTTACCCCACGAATGACCGCCTTCGGTAAGAACCTCAACCTCATAGCGGTGGGAGCCGACGCAACGGTCTGCAATTGAATGAAGAGCTCCGCCATCAAAGCTTATAAAGCGTGCAATGCGTCCTTCATAGTCCTTGAAAAGCTGTCTTGTGCCTTTAAGGTTTCCAAGACCTTCTTCGCAGGAGTTGCAAACAAACATTATTCCTTTTTCGGGAACTATGTTATTTTCGGTAAAATATTTTGCCATAGCAAGCAAAACCGTGAGGCTTGCGGTATCATCGCCCACGCCCGGACAATGAATCTTTTCGCCGTCATCGTGATACGGCATCGGCTCCCTATCGGGGAAAACGGTGTCCGTGTGAGCAACAAAAACCGTAATTTCACGGCTTTTGTCACAGTTTATCGGATAAATAACGTTGAGCGCATCATCAATATATACACCCTGTGCGCCGATGTTTTCAAGCCACTTTTTGCAGTATGCCGCACGCTCGTGCTCAAAGTGTGACGGCGCGGGAATGGCGCACAGCTCACGCAAGGTGTCCAGCATAAGCTCGTAGTTTTCTTTGCAGTATTGCTTTAAATCCGTATTCATACAAAACGCTCTCCTTTGAAGGTTATTTTTCCTATATTATACGCTTGTTTTATGCCAACTGTAAACAATTGTTTAAATTGCCCTTGCCGAAACTTTAAAGATGTGGTAGAATAAGGTCATCACATCGTCGGAGGGAGGATTGGATAATGGAGCTTTTACAGCTTCGGTATTTTTATGAAAGTGCAAAGAACGGAAGCTTTGCAAAAACTGCGGAGAAATAT
>JAFQGO010000254.1:0-4144 GCA_017398225.1 Oscillospiraceae bacterium
AACCTGTATGTCGGCAAATTATGATGAGTTTTATAATCTTGATATGCCGGGGCTTCTTGAAAAGGATAACGATCCAACGGAAGGCCGGTTCAATCCGGAGCTTTATCTGTTATATCAGGATGTGCTTATGGGGCTTTTTGATAAGCACGTAGCACCGTATTACAGAGAACACTTTGCAAAATGGGCGAAAGAGTTTGATACATATGCCGAAAAAAATCCAAAATGGGCATATTTGTTTGAGCTTGAACGCGATTTGTGCAGAGTTCTTGAGCTTAAATGCGATGTCGGAACAGAATTGTATAACGCATACCACGCCGGAAACAGAGAAAAGCTTACAGAAATCGCAAGCGAAACTCTTCCGGAAATAATCTCCCGTATGCGTGTGTTCTGTGATTCCGTAACGGAACAGTGGAACCGTGAAAATCAGATTATTGGTCTTGACAGCCTTGATTTAAAGCTTGGCGGAGTACTGCGAAGGCTTGAAGTTTCAGTGGCGCGTCTTAATGACTATCTTACAGGCAAAGTTGAAAAGCTTGACGAGCTTGAGCGTGAACGCCTTCCGTTTATGCCTTGCAAAGATCAGGAGCATCCGGTTGTGGGCAATAATATATGGGTTAAAAACGTAACCGCAAATGTTCTGATGTAATTTAAAACGATAAAAGAGAGAAAAATCAGTATGAAACTTTCCATGTGTACGGCAAAGCTGTCGGAACGCTTTTCTGATAAAGGAGCCATTAAAATTCTGTATGATGCAGGTTTTGATGCGTTTGATTTTACAATGAAGTTCGGCTACGGGAAAGATTATCTTGCATATGCCGATGAAATAAAAAAATATGCCGACGGGCTTGGAATTGTATGCAATCAGGCTCACGCACCGATACCGAGCTCGGACAGCGGCACAGAGTATGAAGAAATTGTACGCTCAATCGAAATGGCGGCACGTATCGGCGCAAAAGTCATTGTTGTTCATCCCATAAAGGACCGCGGTGACGGATACAGGTGGCAGAAAAAAGCATTGTTTGAGCGCAATATGGCATTTTTCAGGTTACTTATTCCTCACGCTGAAAAGCATAATATAAAAATCGCCATAGAGAATATGTACAGTCCGGATCCGGATAAAAAGGCTATTGTGAGCGGCGTATGCTCGCACAGCGAGGAATTCTGCGAATATATAGATACGCTTGCAAGCGAATATATTGTCGCCTGCTTAGATACCGGTCACGCCGCGCTTGTCAGCGATACGGTTCCGAATCTTCTGGACGGACTTGGAAAAAGAGTGCAGGCTCTTCATATCCACGATGTTGACTGTATTAATGATAACCACGCGCTTCCGTATACGGGAAAGCTTGACTGGAACTCGATATGCAAAGCACTGGCAGAAACGGATTACCGGGGCGATTTCACTTATGAAGCCTGCAATTTCTTCAGTGAGCAGATGGATGACGAGCTTATCCCCGTTGCCGCAAAATATGCAGAGCAGGTTGGAAGAAATCTTATAAGAAAAATCGAAACAGCAAAACAAAAGTAAGTTTTTTTAACTGTGAAAAAGAGGAAACATTGAAAAGCACCTGTTGCAGCTTCTCCGTCCGGGAGGTTGTGAACAGGTGCTTTAGCGTTTTTGATGCGTTTCAATCTCTTTTTCTCCAAAAAAATGTTGAAACGCGCTTCGGTTTGTGATAAAATAATACATTATACAATGGGAGAGTGTGAGCACTTTGAGAATGCGGAAAAAGCCGAACCTTGAAAGTCGCCTTGCAAAATGTGCGCCCGTTTGTCCTGCAGAACCGGAAAAAATGCGCGGCAAGTGGAAGGAAAGCTTCGGGTTTGAGAGAATATGCATAGAGATAGGCTGCGGTAAAGGAAGGTTTATAACAGAGACTGCGAAGAATGATGATAAAACCCTGTTCATAGGTATTGAGCGCGAACAGGGAGCTCTCGTTATGGCTATGGAAAAGGCTATGGAGCAGAAAATACCGAATGTTCGTTTTCTTGATGTTGATGCAGAGCGTTTGTGCGAAATATTCGAAGACGGGGAAATAGACGGTATTTATCTCAATTTCAGCGACCCGTGGCCGAAGAAAAAGCAGGCAAAGCGCCGTCTTACTCACGGAGATTTCCTCGCAAGATATGATAAGGTGCTTTCCGGTGACGGATTTTTATATTTCAAAACAGACAATTCAAAGCTTTTTGAGTTCTCGCTCAACTCGATGTCAGAATACGGCCTGCGTCTGCGTAACATCACCTTCGATCTGGCGGCAAGCGGGATTCCGAATGTCGTTACGGAGTACGAAGCGCGCTTTATGGAGCAGGGAATGAATATTTACAGGGTAGAGGCATATAAGCCGAGTGGCTCTATTCTGCGGACTTAAGCGAGGTGCGGGATTTGAAAAATCTTCTCAGGCGTTTTGAAGACGAGCTTCCTGTGTATTCAAAAGCACAAAGGCTTATTGCGGGATATATTCTCGAAAACTATGATAAAGCTGCGTTTGTTACTGCCGGACGTCTTGCTGCGCGTGTGGGCGTCAGTGAGTCCACCGTCGTTCGCTTTGCGGCAGAGCTTGGATATGACGGATATCCCGAAATGCAGCGTGACCTGCAGGATATTGTGAAGAACAAGCTCACGGCAACGCAGAGGATAGAGCTGTCAAGTGAAAAAATCCGCGAGGATGTTGTCGGCTCCGTTCTTCGCTCAGACGCCGAAAGTATTCTTGCTACGATTGATGAAATCGACAGGGATGAATTTAATAAGGTTTGCGAGTGTATTCTCTCGGCAAAGAATATCTATGTGATAGGTGTACGCGCTTCAAGCGCTTTGGCTCAGTTTTTAGGGTTTTATTTGAATCTTATGTTCCCGAATGTTCATATAATAAGCACGATAAGCGTGAGCGAAGTGTTTGAACAGATACTGCGCATATCCGATGAGGATGTATTTATCGGAGTAAGCTTTCCGAGATATTCAAAGCGCACACTCAAGGCAATGAAATTTGCCCACAGCCGCGGCGCAAAGGTCGTTGCGCTTACGGATACCGAAAGCTCTCCTCTTTGCCGGTATGCGGATTACAAGATGACGGCGCGCAGCGGTATGGTTTCGTTTGCGGATTCGCTTGTTGCACCTCTTTCGCTCATAAATGCACTTATTGCGGCGCTCAGCATAAAAAAAGGCGATGAAGTTGTAAAAACCCTTTCAAATCTTGAAACCATCTGGGATGAATACGAAGTATACGAGAAGGCAGACAATGAGTAAAAAGGTTATAGTGATAGGTGCCGGCGCCGCGGGGCTTCTTGCGGCAGGATTTGCGGGACGTGCGGGCGCGGATGTTCTTGTGCTTGAGAAAAATTCACAGCCGGGAAAAAAACTTAATATAACCGGAAAAGGCAGATGCAATGTAACAAACAACTGTGATTTCCGCGAGCTTTTGGAGAATATTCCGCAGAATCCAAGGTTTATGTACAGTGCATTTTCGGCATTTTCGCCGCAGGATATGATGGAGCTTCTGGAAGAGCTTGGAGTGCGACTGAAAACAGAGCGTGGATTCAGGGTTTTTCCTGAATCGGATAATGCCCGCGAGGTTACTGATGCGCTTGTTTCCTTTGCAAAGCAGAACGGTGCAAAAATAAAGAACGAAACAGTCTGCGGTGTGCTTTCTGAAAACGGAAGAATAACCGGAGTTAAAACGAAGGAAAAACTGTATCCGTGCGATGCGGTTATTGTTGCTACGGGCGGTGTATCCTATCCGCTTACCGGCTCTACCGGTGACGGGTATGCTTTTGCAGAAAGCTGCGGACATACGGTAAGAAAGCCTCAGGGCTCGCTTGTGCCGCTTGGCGGCGAGAGTGATTTGTGCCGCAGCGCGCAGGGGCTTACGCTTAAAAACGTTACGCTGACGGCAAAGAATGAAAAAGGAACGGTGCTGTTTTCCGAGCTTGGAGAAATGTTGTTTACGCATTTCGGCTTGTCCGGTCCGCTGGTGCTTTCGGCAAGTGCGCATATGCGGGATTTTGAAAATGAAAAATACCATGTGCTGATTGATTTAAAACCGGGGCTTACGCATGAGAAGCTTGAAGAAAGAATTCTGCGCGACATAGAGGAAAAAAAGAATAAGGATATGAGAAATCTTCTTCGCGGACTCCTTCCGTCCGGTAT
>JAFQGO010000255.1:0-7859 GCA_017398225.1 Oscillospiraceae bacterium
AAATGAGTTGTGACGAGAAGCTTTCTGAAGCTTATGCTTCCGTGGTTGGTTACTGCCTTGTTTGGCAAGAACTCTGTTACCTTGGTGTTTTCGTATATGGGAAAGTCTTTTGCAAGTGTATACAAAAATTTCAAGGGGTGAAACTGCGCCTGCCGCCGCAGGCGCACCGCCCCCGCAACTTCAAAGGGCAGCTCGTCGGCATCTGAAAATTCAGCTTCCGCGCCGAGGCGATGCAAAGCTTCAATTTCCCGCTCAAGCTTTCTGCGGTTATCAAGAGAATACACATATGAATCCTTTATTTCAAAGTTACAGTCGATATTGCGGCAAAGGTCGGCGTATTCTTTACCTGCACGCGTTTGGGCTTCTATATAAAGCCGCGCCTTTTCTTCACCAAAGCGTTTTATCAGCTTGTCATAAACCAAGCCGTGACCGAGCGTAATTTTCGCTGTTGTGTTTTGTGTGACGCCGCCGCAAATATTTCCGGCTTCCGCAAGAATGCAGTCCACACCTGCATTCTTTAATTTATACGCGCACAAAATGCCCGCAATCCCTCCACCGACGATTAAAGCGTCGGTGGTTTTGTTCCCTTTCAAAGCGTCAAACGAGATGTGCCGGGCATCCTTTTTCCAAACAGAATCCATCATACTTCCTCCGAAACATAATACGGTTAGTATTTGCGGTTTGGCTGCAGGTATTCAGCAGCTTAGTGAAATGACTTTCTGTTTTTCTCGTTATACTGACCTGCTTAAAAGAGCAAAAAAATGTACCGTTGATAGGTTTCAACGATACATCTTTTACCATTTTTGATTTAATTTACTTTAAGCCGAGATCGGCTTTTGCGGCGATTGCTATTCCCTTTGCTTTAAAGGTTTCAACAAGCTTTTCCTCATCGCTTGCACGGAAAACCATATATGCCTTTTCGTCGCCGTGGCTGAGGATTGAATACATATACTCAATGTCAATTCCGGCATCCGAAATAACGGCGAGAACCTCGGAAAGCCCTGCCGGACGGTCAGGCACCGCAACAACGCACACAGGTGTCATTGTGAGAATATTTCCTTGAGAGAGAAGGATTGAGGATGCGCGCTCTGCATCGTCAACAATCATACGGAGAACACCGTAATCGGTTGTTTCTGCAATGGATATTGCGCGGAGATTGATGCCGTTCTCAGCAAGGAGGCCTGTAACCTCCGCAAGCTGACCTGCGCGGTTTTCAAGAAAAACAGAAATCTGATAAATATTCATTTTCTCATACCCTCCTTAAATTTTGCGCTTGTCAATAACGCGGACCGCTTTGCCTTCGCTTCGTGCAATTGTCTTAGGCGCAACAAGCTTTACCTTTGCCGCGATACCGAGCATCGCCTTGAGCGCAGAAACGAGTCCCTTTTCCATCTCTGCAATCTTTGCAAGAGAATCAGAGAAGTTTTCAGGCGTCATTTCAACCATAACCTCAAAGGTATCGGAATTGTTCACGCGGTCAACAATAATCTGATAATTTGCCTGATATCCCTGTTCAAGAAGAACGGTTTCAATCTGGGACGGGAAAACGTTTACACCGCGGATGATAAGCATATCATCGCTTCTTCCCATCGGTTTGCACATTTTTACGTGGGTTCTGCCGCAGGAGCAAGGCTTACGCGAAAGAACACAGATATCACGGGTGCGGTAACGGAGAAGCGGGAATGCTTCTTTTGTTATGCAGGTGAAAACAAGCTCACCCTTGCTACCTTCCGGAAGCACCTCACCTGTATCCGGATCAATAATTTCAGCGATAAAGTGGTCTTCATTGACGTGCATACCGGTCTGCTCCTCACACTCGAAGCTGACGCCCGGACCTGAAATTTCGGTAAGACCGTAAATATCATATGCACGGATGCCAAGCTCACGCTCGATATCACGGCGCATTTCCTCGCTCCATGCCTCAGCACCAAAGATACCCGCCTTGAGCTTTATCTGATCCTTTATACCGCGCTCTTTGATGGACTCTGCAAGATATGCAGCGTATGAAGGAGTGCAGCAGAGAATGGTTGAGCCAAGGTCTGTCATAAACTGAAGCTGACGGTCGGTATTTCCCGAAGACATTGGAAGCGTAAGGCATCCTACTTTATGAGAACCGCCGTGGAGACCTGCACCACCGGTAAAAAGGCCATAACCATATGCAACGTGGCACACATCCTCTTTCGTTCCGCCGACGGCTACGATCGCGCGTGCACAGCACTCTTCCCAGAGGTCAACGTCATGCTGAGTGTAAAATGCCATAACGCGCTTTCCTGTTGTTCCGGAGGTTGAATGAATTCTCACGCATTCAGACAGCGGTTTTCCGACAAGGCCATAAGGATAAGCATCACGAAGGTCTGCTTTCGTTATAAAAGGAAGCTTATGGAGATCATCCACACTCTTGATATCATCGGGCGTTACTCCCTTTTCTTCCATCTTCTTACGGTAATACGGGACATTATCCCACACATGTTTTACCTGCTTTACGAGGCGTTCACTCTGCCATGCACGAATCTGCTCATACGATGCAGTTTCGATTTCCGGCTGATAGTATCTTTTTTCCATTATAATCACACTTTCTTTTATCAGGAATTTCTTCCAAGATTAAATGCTTTTTTATTCATTTCAAGGAACTTTTCAGGAACGCTTTCTTCAATTGCCTGCATCCATTCATCCACGGATGCGTCAAAATAGTTTGACAAACGTCCCATAAGAACGATGTTTACCGCTTTCGATGAGCCGGCTTCTTCCGCAAGAGAAAGAGCATCAAAGGCATCCACGTCAATGCCCGCAGCCTTCATCTTTTCAGAAAGAGAAGCCGGATACTCTGCCGCTCCGGTTATAACCGGCATCGGGTTAATCTGCTGAGTGTTTGTGACAATCTTGCCGCCGGGTTTTAAATATTCTGTCCAACGTGCTGCCTCCAAAAGCTCAAAAGAAACGATGAAATCAGCCTCTCCGCGATCTATAATCGGAGAATAAACCTTATCGCCATAGCGAACATACGTTACAACGCTTCCTCCGCGCTGGCTCATACCGTGAACCTCGGAGACCTTTATATCATACCCCTTTGTGAGAAGAAGACGACCTAAAAGCTTTGAAGCAAGAAGGCTTCCCTGACCACCAACGCCTACAATCATTACATTTTTTGTTTCCATGGCTTAGTCCTCCTTCGGAGCATGAAGTGCATCAAACTTGCAAAGCTGCTCACAAACGCCGCAACCGGTGCAAAGCGTGTTGTCAATCTTTGCCTTACCGTTTTGCATGCTTATCGCAGGGCAACCAATCTTCATGCACATCTTACAGCTCTTACACTTATCGGATTCAACAACAAGCGGCTTGTTGTGCTTAACATATTTAAGAAGCGCGCACGGGCGACGGGAAATGATAACCGACGGCTCTTCTGCGGCAAGCTCTTCTTTTATCGCCGTTTCACACTCTTTGAGGTTATACGGGTCTACAACACGGACACGGGAGATTCCCATTGCGCGGCAAAGTGCTTCGAGGTCAATCTTTGATGCGGGATCACCCTTGAGGTTATAACCCGTGGTCGGGTTCTGCTGATGTCCTGTCATACCTGTAATTGAGTTATCAAGAATAATGACAGTTGAATTTGATGCATTATATGCGATATTGACAAGTCCCGTCATACCGGAATGCATAAAGGTTGAATCTCCGATAACGGCAACGGTTTTACCGTCGCTTGCTCCCTCATTTGCTTTATTAAAGCCGTGAAGCCCGGAGATTGATGCACCCATACAAATTGTGCTGTCAAGCGCCGAAAGCGGCGGAACCGCACCGAGGGTATAGCAACCGATATCGCCGTGAACGGTGATTTTGTTCTTTGCAAGAGTGTAGAACAGACCTCTGTGCGGGCATCCCGCACACATAACGGGCGGACGCGCCGGAATATCATCAGAAAGCTTAACGCCGCAAAGAGTTTCCTTGCCAAGCTTGTCTGCAACAAGGTTCTGGGAAAATTCACCGATGCAGGAGAAGATATCTTTTCCTGAAACTTCAAGACCGAGATTTCTGCAATGCGCTTCAACAAAGCTGTCAAGCTCTTCAACAACTATGAGCTTATCAACACTGTTTGCAAAATCTGTTATGAGCTTTGTCGGAAGCGGCCAGATCATACCGAGCTTAAGTACCGGATATTTATCTCCGCAAACCTCTTTTACATACTGATATGAGGTTGAAGAAGTGATGATGCCGATGCTCTTATCCGTTCCGGCTTCAACGCAGTTTACAGATGCAGTTTCAGCAAACTCCGAAAGCGCGGCTGTACGCTCCTCAACAACCGGATGACGGAGCTTTGCGTTTCCCGGCATCATAATGTACTTTGCAGGAGTCTTTTCATATGTTTTTGAAATTTCTATGCGGTCTGACGTTTCAACAACGCTCTGAGAATGAGCAACACGTGTGCACATTTTGAGAAGCACCGGAGTGTCAAACTTCTCGGAGATTTCATATGCAAGCTTTGTAAACTCAATCGCCTCCATTGAATCTGCCGGCTCAAGCATCGGAATTTTGGACGCGCGTGCATAGTGGCGGGAGTCCTGCTCATTCTGCGAGCTGTGCATTCCGGGATCATCCGCAACAGCGATAACCATACCTGCATTCACGCCTGTATATGAGATTGTGAACAGCGGGTCAGCAGCAACGTTAAGCCCTACGTGCTTCATTCCGCAGAAGCTTCGCTTTCCTGCCATACACGCACCAAACGCAGCTTCCATTGCAACCTTTTCATTAGGTGCCCATTCGGCGTATACTTCTTTGTATTTTGCAACCATTTCTGTAATTTCGGTACTCGGTGTACCGGGGTAACTCGAAACAAAGCTGCAGCCTGCCTCAAAAAGGCCGCGCGCAACTGCTTCATTACCAAGCATTAACTTTTTCATTATGCAAGGTACCTCCTGATATATAAAGTTTTTAAATCTACAAAATTAACCTGTGATCTGTGCTTCAACAAGACGACCTTTGCAATATTTTTCACGCAGAGCCGGCTTTTCAATTTTTCCGGTAGGATTACGCGGAACCTTATCAAAGAAGATTTTGCGCGGGCGCTTGTATCTCGGAAGCTGCTCACAGAAGGCGTTTATCTCATCCTCCGTACAGGTCATTCCCTCTTTAATTTCAATTATCGCAGCACAAATCTCACCGAGACGTGCATCCGGAAGTCCGATTACGGCAACATCCTTTATCTTTTCGTTCGAACGGAGAAAATCTTCAATCTGAACCGGATAAAGGTTTTCGCCGCCGGAAATAACAACGTCTTTCTTTCTGTCAACAAGATAGATAAAGCCGTCTTCATCCTCACGCGCCATATCGCCTGTATAAAGCCAACCGTCTTTTAATACCTCGTTTGTTGCTTCTTCGTTTTTGTAATAGCAAAGCATTACGCCGTCTCCGCGGACGATAAGCTCTCCGACATCGCCGCGCGAAACTTCATTGCCCTTTTCGTCAACGATTTTTGCTTCCCAGTTGTATCCGGGTTTACCGATTGCCCCGACCTTATGCACGTTTTCAACACCGAGATGAACGCATCCCGGACCGATAGACTCGGAAAGGCCGTAGTTTGTGTCATACTGATGATGCGGGAAAACCTCAAGCCAGCGCTTGATAAGGCTCGGCGGGACGGGTTGCGCGCCGATATGCATAAGGCGCCACTGCGAAAGGTGATACTTTGAAGCGTCCACCCTTCCTGATTCTATTGCGTCGAGAAGATCCTGCGCCCACGGAACAAGCAGCCACACAATCGTACACTTTTCCTCCGTAACTGCGCGGAGAATCCACTCCGGCTTTACGCCGCGGAGAAGCACGGCACGGCTTCCAGAAAGAAGAGATCCGAACCAATGCATTTTTGCGCCGGTATGATAAAGCGGCGGAATGCAGAGAAAAACATCATCTCGCGTCTGACTGTGATGATTCTGCTCGGTCACACAAGAACACACAAGCGAGCGGTGGTCATGAAGAATTGCTTTAGGAAAACCGGTTGTACCGGATGAAAAGTAAATTGCCGCGTAATCATCCTCACACAACGCGACCGGAGGCGCACTTGATGAGCAGTAATTCATAAGAGCAAGGCAGTCCTCCGTATACTGCGGACCGTTGTTTCCGACAAAGAAAAGCGTATGTACTCCCGGAAGATCATCAGAAATTGCATCCATACGGCTTATGAACTCCGGACCGAACGCAAGCACTTCTACGTCCGCAAGCTCAAGACAGTATTTTATTTCATCGCTTGAGTAACGGAAGTTCATCGGCACTGCAACGCAGCCTGCTTTAAGGATTCCGAAGTAAATCGGAAGCCATTCAAGGCAGTTCATCAAAAGAATACCCACCTTTGCGCCGCGCTTGATTCCGCGGCTTAAAAGAAGGTTTGCAAATCGGTTTGCGCGGCGATCAAAATCTTTCCATGAGATTTCGCGACGGTACGGAGCATCCTCCCCCGCGCTTTCAATGAGATTAAAATCCCACCATGTTGTGACCTTGTCGCGCTCTTCCGAGGGGTTAAGCTCAACAAGAGCCGTTTCTGCACCGTAAAGGCGCGCATTTTTTTCAAGGAAATCTGTAATAACCATTTTAATTCTCCCTTAGTTGTATTCCGGCAATAAAACAGAAACGTCCTCTGCCCACAAAGCAGAGGACGATTAAAAAACCGTGGTACCACCTCAATTTACCGTGCAAAAGCACAGCCTCATTGGTCAAGCTGTATCGGGCAAACCCGTCTTCACCTACTGGAAAACGTTCAGCGAAGCCGCTCCGAAAGGAAATTCCGTGCACGGGCAACACTGCCTTGCAGCAACCGGCAGCTCTCTGAAGAAAGCAACGTACACGTACTGATTTTCATCATCGCGTTATTATAAATATATGATGATTTATTTTAACATTTTTACGCTGACAAGTCAATGGTAATTTTCAATTGTCCGACGAATTTCCCGACAAAATGCAGGATGATTTACTCCCCAGGAATAACTTTCCCGAAGACAGCAAGCATTCACCGTGGACAACAACCGTTTCTAACTCATCCGAAACCTTAAACATTTTACATTTTTCTCCGCGGTTTACAAATGCTCTGATCTCTCCGCGGGATACGACAAGAAAATCTCCTTCAGCATAGTCCACACGGAATGGTGCTGTGCTCATACACTTATTGCCGGTTTTAATTTTACCCAGAGACCTATAAAATTCAAGCAGCTCCTCATCGACATTATCCCATGTGTAAAAACTTCTGTTAAAGGGATCTTCAAACCCCTGCATTCCGATTTCATCGCCGTAATATATGCAGGGAGAACCCGGGAACATATACTGCAGGATTGCCGCCTGACGCAAACGTGCTTTTCCGAGCGCAAGCTCCTTTTCATCAAGCACGCGCGTTGCGCGAAAGTCCTTCGATTTATGCGCAAGATTCCCCACCGAAAGCTCATTGGTGGCACGCACGGTATCGTGGGTGCCGATAATGTTCATCAGGCATCGCTGTGAGATATCCGGGTAATTTTCAACAATGGACATAAGGGCACCTTTTGCCTGTTTCGCCGATATTCTGCCACACAAAAAGTCAAGGATGCAGTTTTTGAGCGGATAATTCATCACGCCGTCAAGCACGCCGTCTGTAAAGTATTTTTTACTTACACCATACGCCTTCTTTGTGGAGGCATCTTCCCAGACTTCGCCTATAACAAGCGCTTCCATATCCTCTTTTCGCGCACGAGCCTTGAGCTGTTCTATGAACTCATCTGGAAGCTCATCAGCAACGTCAAGCCGCCACCCCGAAACGCCCGCACGCATCCAATGTGCGATAACGCTATCCTTGCAGTTAATGATATAGTCGATATAATCGCGGTTCAGCTCATCCACCT
>JAFQGO010000256.1:0-2825 GCA_017398225.1 Oscillospiraceae bacterium
AAGCGATATTCTGCCGCTCCGCAGCTTTTTTCTATGTCTTCACATTCCTGCAAAAACTTCGCCGCCTCAAGCCCGGGGTTTATGAGAGAAACACTGCTTCCCATAAAGCGCGCGATTGCCCGCTCTATAATCGGATAATGCGTACATCCCATAATCAGCGTGTCAACGCCTGCTTCTCTTATCGGAGTAAGATATTCTTCAACCATCGTCGCAAGGACAATGTCATCGGGATTCGTTCTTCCGTTTTCAACAAGCGGAACGAATAACGGACACGCCGCCGTGTAAATTTCCGCACCGGGAAGCGCGGTTAGTATTTCTCTCTCATAGGAGCGGCTTTTTACAGTCGCGCTCGTTCCGATTATTCCGACTTTCAAGTTTTTTGTAGCTCGGCACGCCGCACGGGATGCCGGTTCCACCACGCCGATTATCGGAATATCGTAAATTTCGCGTATCTGCGGAAGCGACACTGAGCTTGCCGTTCCGCACGCCATAATAACAGCCTTTATATCAAAGCTCCGCAGAAAATCAATATCCTCACTCACATAACGCATTATCGTCTCACGTGAACGTGTTCCATACGGTACACGTGCCGTATCACCGAAATAAACTATTCTTTCATTCGGCAAAAGCCTCATAATCTCAGAAACCGCCGTAAGCCCGCCGAGTCCCGAATCAAAAACACCGATTGCACGGTTATCCATTACTTACGCCTCCAATGCACACGCAATGATTCTGTCAAGCAGTTCCGTAAACTCAACGCCACATGCCGCAAAAAGCTTTGCATACATACTGATATCCGTAAAACCGGGGATGGTGTTTATTTCATTGAACACTATCTCGCCGTTTGTCTTGTCAACAAAAAAGTCAACTCTCGAAAGACCGCGGCAACCGAGCGCCATATATATCTTTTTCGCATAATCGCGTATCTTTTCCGAGGTTTCCGGCGAAAGCTCTGCCGGAATCACTATTTTCGATGTTCCGTCTAAATATTTTGACTCATATGAATAAAACTCACGCGAGGCAACCACCTCACCGCACACGGAAATCTCCGGTTCGCCGTTTCCGAGCGCCGCAGTTTCAATCTCACGGGCGTTGATGTATTCTTCAACCAGCACCTTCCCGCCAAACGGAAGCGCTGCTTTTATTCCTGTGACAAGCTCTTTACGGTCATTAGCCTTTGCAGTGCCGACGGATGACCCGGTTCCCGCAGGCTTTATAAACACAGGATAAGAAAATTTATTTTCTATTTCCTCAACCTTTTTCTCTGAGCAATTCTTATCTGTAACAAGCACCCAGTCTGCCTGACGCACACCTGTTGTCGCGGCAATGAGCTTTGTTACGGACTTATCCATGCACACAGCACTTGAAAGACACCCCGGTCCTACGCACGGAATTCCTGCAAGCTCAAAAAGCCCCTGAATTCTTCCGTCCTCACCGTTTTCACCGTGAAGCACGGGGAAAACAACATCCACAGGGATGAGCTTGCCGGTCGTATGGCATACAATTCCACGTTCAGAGCGGCTGACTGATACGGTGCATGGTTCTTTATCGCAGCTCTGCCACAAGTTGCCGATAACCTCATCGGGAGTAACTGACGGAAGATAAAACCAATCTCCCTGCTTTGTTATTCCCACTGTAATTATGTTGTACTTTTCCGTATCAAGCCCGCGAAGAACACTTGCTGCGGATTTTAAGGATATCTCATGCTCACTCGACGCACCGCCGAAGAGCACACACAGATTTATCCTGCTCATAGCTGACATCTCCCGATAATTTTTAAAAAATTTTATTTTCGATTAATTTATATGTGGAAAAAGAAAATCATATGTTGTATAATATAATATAATCTGAGGTGAATTAAATGAACATAGACTTTACATCAAAACAGTTTCGCAGACTGCTCGACCTTGCCTACATCGGCAACTGGGTCTTAAATTCCGCACGCGGCAACGACCGCATTCCCGATTTTGACGAGGTTGAAAGCTATCTGTTCTCACAATGCCCAAAATTTGATATGAACACCCTTTTTGAAGAGGTTGACGGAGAAATCCTTCCCTCAAAAGCATTTTCCGAGGGCGGCATCCACGAAGCCATTATGGACTATGAAGACACCGTTTTCTTTGAAATCCTCGCAGAGGAGCTTGCCCACCGCGATATCACGGAGGGAGCATACGACTCAGACGAGCTTGTTCCGCGCCGTGAAGCATATATACGCGAATTTGAACGCAACGGTGTTACTAACATAAGTGTAGACGCCGATTTGTAATAACACATCTACATTATAACATAAGCGAAGATAGAAATAAAGTGGCAAACACTTCCGCCTAATGCGAGAAAGTGAAAAACCGAATGCATATACTTTTTCGTCTTGCCTATTCCATAGAGCACAGCACCAATAGTATACAGCACGCCGCCTGCCACAAGGAGAACTACACCTGCCGGCGCCACCGATGCCACAAGGTCACGTGCGGAGAAAATTATCGCCCATCCCATTGCTATATATATTATCATTGAAACTACGCGGAACTTATGGACATTTATTGCATTTAACACAATTCCTATCGCAGCGGCAGCCCATACAATGCAGAAAATTAAAACACCCGAGCTTTCACGCATGGCAACAAGAGTGTACGGCGTATAAGTGCCGGCGATAAGAAAATATATACTGCAGTGGTCAAGCGTTCTGAAAACCTTTTTCGCCATATTGATTCCGAGTGCGTGGTAAATTGTGGATATCGAATACAGAACAATCATCGACGCACCGTAAATCGAGCTTGACACTATCTTCCACACGTCACCCTGCCGCGCGCTGAACACAACGCAAA
>JAFQGO010000257.1:0-3180 GCA_017398225.1 Oscillospiraceae bacterium
GCCTTTTCCACAGCGTTGTCGCGCATATCTTTCGCCCAGTCATACTTGGAAATATTAGAAAGCGTGCTTTCGCGCATCTGCATTGTATGATACGTAGGCTCGGATTTACCGTCAACAATCTCTATTGCAAGGCTTTCAGTTCTCTTTATGCCGTTTTTTGAAACTTCAACCGTAAAGGTTACCTTACCTAATTCTTCAAGCGTAATTTCACCTGCTTCATTTATCGGTGCAATCTCCGGATTGCTTGATTTGAAGGTGATTTCAGCTTCGCTGAGATCAAGTTCTTTTCCGAGATTTGTGAACGCATGCGGAATAAGCTTTATGCTCCCTATATTTTTGAGGACATAATATCTTCCTGCAGAGAGAAAAAGCGAAAGCTTGTCAAAGTCAGACGGAAAAACCTCAAAGGAGACAAGATATTCTTTCGTAATTTTGCCAAGTTTGGCTATAACCTTTATCTGTCCGTATCCTGCTGCTATTGCAGTTATAACACCGCCTTCGACCGTCACGGTGTTCGGAGTCATGGACACATAGCTTATCTCAACTCCCGGATTATCCGTAACCCTTCTGCCCGGTTCGAGAATTGCCTCTACCTCAACCTCCACTGCTTCATCAACAAAAACAGTCTTGTTCTTAACCTTAGCGGTTACGACACTCAAAATTTCATCGGTTACAGTGACCGAAACTTCTTTTGTGAAGCTATCATTCCCCAGCTTTGCCGTAACAGTAACCTTTGCATCACCTGCAGAAAGCGCGCGTATTTTACCCGTAGATTCATCAACAGAAATAATGCCATTGTCGCCGGTGGTGAATGTTATGCCGTCGGTGTACGCTTCTGTGGCCTTATAGTCTGCGCCAAAACCGTATTCTTCACCGTTGCTCATAATGAGCGCAGCGTCGATTTCAGCAATCTCACCTACAGCAAGAGTTATATTTTCTTCATCTACGCTTACTTCTACCGGAACAGGCATCTCATCAACCGGAGTAAGCTTCACATAGGTTATATACGGATATGTGACATTTCCTTTCGTGCTTCCTGTTATATCAAGTGCGCCGATAAGAACCGTGTGAATACCGGAGGAAAGCTCTATTGTATTGAGCGTTTTCGGATCGTTCATCTGAACTTCCCGGGTTTCAAAACGGTGACTGTATGTTCCCATAAATTTGCCGTCAATAAATATCGAATTTATTCCCGCCATATCAGAGCCGGCGCCGGCGTACTCAACTCTGTATATGCCATCTGTCGGAACGTTAAAATCAAACGCAAATCGGTTCGTAGTTGTTCCCATTCCGTTTATCCATGAACCTGTGAAAGTTGCACGTACACCATATAGTTCGTGTCTTTCAAGAGAGGTTGCAATACTGTTTCGGCTGAGCTCATAATTTATCGTCCAGCCGTTTGATGCTATGGTCGCTGCAGAAGGAGTATAGCTGGCGCGGAAATCAATCATTATTTCTTCAGCAGTACCCTCTGTTACATTTACAGTAACTGCCTTACTGTGAAGATCTTCCGCACCGCGGTAAGTTACCTTTGCGCGGATGGTAGCATATCCAACCTCTACTCCTCGTACAACGCCGTTTGCATCGACGGTTACTGCATTTTCAGGGTAACTTTCCACAATCTCAAACGTTACATTTTCAAGTAGAATGTCAACTTCCTGACCGCTTTCGAGCGTTCCTGAAATTGCGAGTTGCCCCCACGAACCGTCTTTTACAGATGCGGGTCCCGTAAGCTCTGCCGAAACAAGCGGATATGTATCATAAACCGATATTTTCACAGCACTTGACTCAGCCACTACATCTTCATACGTTGCATATGCCGTGATATAACATTCACCGTCGCCTACAGCAAGAACTTTTCCGTCATCGTCGACATAGGCAACTCCGTCATCCGAGCTCTGATATGAAAGAGTGCAATCATCAGTGTCTATCTCCTGCCCGTCATACATTGCAAGCGATACGGAAAGATCACTCTTGTCACCGGGTTCAAGAGAAGGTTCGTTTACCGTGAGACTTACATCCTTTAAGTAGTTTACAACAAGCCTTGTTTTTCCGCGGACAGTTATTCCATCTTTAGAGGCATAAGCCGTTATCGTGACGACACCACCCATATGAGCATTCACCATACCATAGCTCTCAACAGAGGCAATTGCTTCATCCGATGTTACATAAGTTATGTCATAATCATCATTTGAAAGAACCTTACCGTCAGCAGAATAAAGCTTAACATCCGCTGCACAGGTTTCTCCCGGCTGAAGAAGATCTTCTGTTGTTATCTGCAAGGAACGAAGCTCGTCCGAAACAACCTTCACCTGCACAACTGCTGTGTAGATTGCACCCCGGTATAGAACATTAACGATTACATTTGCCGTACCTTCAGAAATTGCAGTAATAACGCCGCTTATCTCATCAACCTCTGCAACAGAAGGATTTTGTGAAGAGAAGGTTATCTCTGCATCCGATATATCTGCATAGGTTTCATCGTTATTAACAAGCTTTACAGTGCTCTGCGCCGTTTCCCCCGCCGCAAGCGTTGCCTTATCGACAAAAAGCTCTGCCTTTTCCGGTGCAACGCCATCGACTACGCAAACCGGAAGAGTTGCCGAGCGCATTACGCCGCCGAGAGTTATGGAGGCTGTTATGGTAGCAACGCCTTCGCCCGTAACAGTTATTGTTCCGTTGGGAGCTACGGTAGCGACGGTCTCATCAGAGCTTGCATAAGAAACCACTGCGGTTTTCGCCTTCCCGGCGGCATCAAAGCTCTTAATTTCCATTCCTGTGGTTGAGAGCGGAACAGCAGTTGTTGTTATGCTATCACCTACTTTGAGATTTCCCATAGATGCCATTGGAGTAAAGCTGACTTTATCAAACTCTACCTCATGGAAGGAAAAATCAGCAAAGTAAAAACTTCCCGTCCAAGCAGATTTTCCTGAATTTATGCGTGGCTGAGCTGTGATTTCAATTTCAACATCCGATATATCAAATGGAGTTGTGTTAAAGCTTTTCCATTCCCCATCGCCCGATGGTGCAACACGATGAGAGCTTGAAAGCGCACCATATACGTCCTCACCTTTTCCAAAATACTGGAAAACCGCACAAGAAAGCGCCGGAGCATTTGTCACGCCACTTTGGTTTACCCAACCGGTGAATTCATATATTTTAGAGTTATCAAGAACAAAA